>NZ_JBSSAC010000002.1:0-127308 GCF_054058315.1 Thermostichus sp. MS-CIW-40 | reverse complement strand
TTTGAGGCTCAGATGGTTGAGATGCGGCAGGGCTTTGCAGCCCAAATCTCCGAGATCCGGGCTGAACAGCAACGATCTGCCGAGCGCTTTGAGGCCCAGATGGCCGAAATGCGAGCCGAGCAGCAGCGGTCGGCTGAGCGCTTTGAGGCTCAGATGGTTGAGATGCGGCAGGGCTTTGCAGCCCAAATCTCCGAGATCCGGGCTGAACAGCAACGATCTGCCGAGCGCTTTGAGGCTCAGATGGCCGAAATGCGGGCCGAGCAGCAACGATCTGCCGAGCGCTTTGAGGCCCAGATGGCCGAAATGCGGGCCGAGCGGCAGGCTATGGAAGCCCAACTCCAGACCGAAATCCAGGAGATCAGGGCGTTGATCCAACAGAACCAGGAGCGGATTCGACAGAACGAAGAGCGGGGAGACGAGCTGGAGGTGGCCATACAGGAGTGCCGCCGAGATATGCAGGCTGGGTTTGCCGAACTGAGGGAAGCGCAAGCCATGATGATGGAGCAATTTCGGGAGCGCGATGGCCGCCTGATCGAGGCTCAACTCAGCTTTATTCGGGAGATGCGGGAAATGCAACGGGAAGTGGCGGAGCTGCGACTGGATTTTCTCAATCACATGCGCCAATACCACCCACCTGTCGAACGTTAAATGGCTACGGCAGCACCTGGGCGGTCACCTCAGCTTGCGGTCGTAGGGGTAGCGGGGGATGGCTCTGTGGCTTCCTGGGGGATCCCCCCCCTTTCCCAAGCCAGGGTTTTGGCAGGAGCCCCTCATCTGCTCCGGCACTTTACCGATCATCCGGCCCGCAAGATCCCGCTCACCGGGCCGGTGGAAAGTTGGATCCCGCTTTTGCAGCAGGAGATGGCTCAGGGATCCCTAGTTTTGTTGGCCAGCGGGGATCCGCTTTTTTTCGGGATCGGGCGGCTGTTGACGGAGTATTTCCCAGCGGAGCGGTTGGCCTTCTATCCGCAGGTGAGCTCGGTGCAGCTGGCCCTGAACCGCCTGCAGATCCCCTGGCAGGAGGCGACCATCCTCAGCCTACACGGGCGGGGAGTGGAGCGGTTGGAAGCCGTTCTCAAGCAGGGATCCCCTGTGATCGTGGTGCTCACCGATCCGGAGCATACACCGACCGTCTTGGCCCAGTTCATTGCCGACCTGCGGCTGCCGGTGCGTTACCAAGCCTGGGTCTGTAGTCAACTGGGATCCCCTCAAGAACAGGTCGTGCCCCTCCAAGAAGGGGAAGACGCCGTTTTCCCCAGCCCCAACGTTGTGGTGCTGCGACGGGTAGAACCGGAGCCAGATCCCCATCGCTGGCCTTTGGTAGGGATCCCGGACGACCAGTTCTACACCTTTCCCGACCAGCCCGGCTTGATCACCAAGCAGCCCATCCGCCTGCTCACCTTAGGATCCCTGCAGCTCCCCCAAGAGGGCGTGGTGTGGGATATCGGTGCCGGCACCGGCTCGGTGGCCATCGAAATAGCCCGCCTCTCTTCTCGGCTCCAGGTCTATGCTGTCGAGCGCAACGCCATGGGCATCTGTCTGATTCGGCGCAACCGGCAACGCTTTGGCCCAGAGAACCTGCAGGTGATCCCGGGGGCAGCCCCCCAAGTGTTGGCCAACTTGCCCGACCCAGATCGGGTGGTGCTGGGCGGCGGCGGCAAAGGGATCCGCGACCTGCTGCCGGTGGTGGAAGCCCGCCTGCGGCCTGGAGGGATCTTGGTGGCCAACTTCGCTACCCTAGAAACCTGCAGCGAGGCCCTGCAATGGCTGCGTTCGCGCGGCTGGCAAGTTCGAGTAGATCACGTTCAGATCTCCCGCTCTGCCGTCCTGGCCGAGGGCACCCGCTTTGCCCCCCTGAACCCGGTTTACCTGCTGCAAGGGATCCCTTCAAATTGGAAAGCCCAGTAAGCCCCCCGTTGCTCTGCTTTCCCTTCTCCCTGTGGGGGAGGGAAAGTTATCCCTCGTCCTCCTCATCGGCGGTGAACCCCGGTCGGTACAGGTAGGCGGAGGAGGGACGGTTGGTCTTCTTGATTTGGTCTTTGATGGATTCCAGGTCGATGTAGCGATCCGCCAAGTTGATCAGTTGATCGCTGGTCATGGAACGCAAGCTGACCACCTCCACTCGTGCCCCTTGGTAGCTAACGGCATTGACCGCATAGGCCAAGTCTCCATCGCCGCTCACCAGCACAGCCGTCTCATACCAGCGCACCAGCGACAGCATATCCACGGCAATTTCCACATCCAGGTTGGCTCTCTTGGATCCATCGGGCAACTGGGTTAGCTCTTTGGTAACCACGCGGTAGCCATTGCGGCGCATCCAGAGCAAAAACCCCTGCTGCTTTTCGTTGTTGCGATCGACGCCGGTGTAGAAAAAAGAGCGCAAAAGGGGCGACCGACCACTCAGAGTCTTCAGCAGACGGGTGTAGTCGATCTCAATGCCCAGTTGCAGAGCGGCGTAGAACAGATTAGACCCGTCGATGAATATGGCCACACGCCCACGGTTGTCCTGCAAGGGATCCGCAGGCTGAAAGCCGGGATCAGTATCAAGACGCAGCATTCGGGTTTTCTTCTCCAAGTTTTGACAAAAGGGCAGAAAAAAGAGGTGTTAAATGGGTTTAATCGCCAATACAGCTCTTTCCGGCAGCACTGACTACAGCTAATGCAGACGCCTCTCTTGTGCGATAGGGATCTTACTGCTTCCCAGAGTGATCTGCAGAATTCCCATGAAGTCGGAAAAAGCCGTAAAAGGCTGCCCCAAGCCTTGGGACACATGATTCACCCTAGCGCAGGAGAGACGATCCACGGAGAAGATTTCCAAAATCCTAAAGAAAAAATACCTACGATAAGGAGAGGCTTTGGGGATGGAGTGCGGGGATGGGCCGGTGCCTTACCGCTTTTCGAGCCCCTTGCACAGAGGGGTGCTGCGCAGCCGCTACAAGCGGTTTTTGGCCGATGTGGAGCTGGAAAACGGGCAACAGATCATCGCTCATTGCCCCAACACGGGGCCGATGAGTGGGGTCTGTCAGGTGGGGGCACCTGTGTACCTCTCCCATCACCCGGAGCCGAAACGGAAACTGGCCTACACCTGGGAGATGATCCAGGTGGATGGAGTATGGGTGGGGATCAACACCAGCTTGCCCAATCGCCTGGTGGACTGGGGGCTGGAGCGAGGGTGGTTTCCCCAGTTGGCAGGATTTTCCCGCCGGCAACGGGAGGTGACCTGCGGCAAGAGCAAAATCGACTTTCTGCTGACAGGAGACGCTGGCTCGGCCTATCTGGAGGTGAAGAACACCACCTGGGCCAAGGGATCCCGTGCGCTGTTTCCCGATACGGTGACCACTCGCGGTCAAAAACACCTGGAAGATTTGATCGCGGTGCGCCAACAGGGTCAGCGGGCTCTGCTGCTGTACTGGATCAATCGCGCCGATTGCACCGAGTTTGCCCCCGGCGAAGAACGGGATCCCCGCTATGCCCGTCTGTTTCGTGAGGCCCTGCAGGTCGGGGTAGAGATGTTGCCCTATCGGGTCGAGGTTTCGCCGGCAGGGATCCGACCCTTGGGTTTGGCCAAAATCGTTGTCTAGGCACCCCAAAAGAAGGGGCAAGCTCTCTGGAAACGGCTGGGGATCGCCTATAATTCTGTTTTCTCCAGATTCTTCCATTTTCCAGGCATTTGAGGACCATGAGCGAACCTTCCTCCCGTCCTCATCACATTGTCCTGACTTCCCATCCCTCCCCTCATGGGACGCAAGCCCAGCCGATTCGCTGGGGATCCTTGGATCCACTGCAGCGGGGGCCGGTGGTGGGTAGCCTAACCAATCTTGCCCATCGCAATGTCATCGGCACTCATTCGGGAGCCTACGCTGTCTATCGGGCATTGGCTGTGGCCAGTGGCTCTCTGCAGGCGGATCACCGCGCCGATTTAACCCATACTGCCCCGGTGGTGTCGATTGGCCCTCACCCAAGCTGGGGAGATCCAGACCGGATTGTGTCCTTGGATCCCTGGGGAGCGGTTGTGGGGGAAGTCTTTGCTCCCCTCTATGCCCAGGGCTACGATATTCGCCCTACTATTGCCATTACTCAGGCCCACATCCACATGCCAGAACTGCAGGAGGCGGTCAACAAAGGGCGGTTACGGGTGGATGGCCGGATCCTCAAAGACAACGGCAGCCTGGTGGTCACCAAAGCCGCAATCGAGCCGGTCTGGTACCTGCCGGGGATCGCCAAACGATTGCAGGTGAGCGAAAGCCTGCTGCGCCGCACCCTCTTCGAGCAAACGGGAGGCATGTTTCCAGAATTGGTGACCCGTCCAGACCTATCGGTGTTTTTGCCGCCCATCGGTGGCCAGACGGTGTACATCATCGGGCAGGTGGCTGCCATCACCGACCCGGCCTTGCCCCTGGCGGTGCGGGTTCACGACGAATGCAATGGTTCCGATGTGTTTGGCTCGGATATTTGCACCTGCCGCCCCTACCTGGTGCATGGCATTGAAGAATGCGTTAAGACGGCCCAGGCCGGTGGAGCTGGGGTGATTGTGTACCTGCGCAAAGAAGGCCGCGCCTTGGGGGAGGTGACCAAATTTTTGGTCTACAACGCCCGCAAGCGCCAGGAAGGAGGGGATCGGGCCGATGCCTACTTCGCCCGTACCGAGTGTGTGGCAGGGGTGCAAGACATCCGCTTTCAGGAGCTGATGCCGGATGTGCTCCATTGGCTGGGCATAACCCGAATCGATCGCCTGATTTCCATGAGCGACCTCAAGTATCGAGCCATCACCAACTCCGGCATTGAGGTTCTGCAGCGGGTGCCCATCCCAGAAGAGCTGATCCCGGCGGATGCCCGTGTGGAGATCGAGGCCAAAAAAGCTGCCGGCTACTACACTGAGGGTGAGGTGCTGGATGCGGAGCGGCTGGCCCAAATCCGAGGAAGAGCCTTGGTGGAGTGAGCGGGATCCCTCATGCAAGTGGCCACCTGGAATGTCAACTCCATTCGCACCCGGCTGCCTCAGGTTTTGGCTTGGCTGGACAGCCAGGGATCCCTGGATGTGCTCTGCCTGCAGGAGACCAAGGTGGTAGATGAGGACTTTCCCCGGACGGCTTTTCAGGAGCGGGGCTTTCATGTGGAGGTCTACGGGCAAAAGTCCTACAACGGTGTGGCTCTGATCAGCCGGGATCCCCCGGAAAAAGTAGAACGGGGGTTTGGTGCGCTGCTGCCTGCGGCGGCAGATTTGGACGAGCAAAAGCGGCTGATGAGCGCCATCTACCGCGGGATCCGTATTCTCAACCTTTATGTGCCCAACGGTTCTGAGGTGGGATCGGAAAAATACGCCTATAAATTGCGCTGGCTAGCCACGCTGAAGGATTACCTAGCGGTTGCCCTGAGCCAAGGGGATCCCATCTTGCTCTGCGGGGACTTCAACATTGCCCTGGAAGATCGGGATATTTACGATCCCCAAAAAGCGGGAGAAATCATGGCTTCCGAACCGGAGCGACAAGCCCTGCGGGAGATCCTGGCTTTAGGGTTTGAAGATGCGTTTCGCAGGTTCACCCCAGATCCCGGCCATTTTAGCTGGTGGGACTATCGCTCGGGGGGGTTTCAAAGGAATCGCGGCTGGCGCATTGATCATCATTATCTGTCTCGTGAGCTACAGGAGAAAGCCACCGCTTGCTGGATCGATGTTGAGCCACGGCGGGCCGAAAAACCCAGCGATCATGCCCCTGTCATTGTTGCCCTGGATATTTAAGCGCCTTGTTATAGTCATTTCAAGCTAGGTTGAGACACTCCCCAAACGCTCCCTGCCACTGCCTTCACCCCTTCTCTCAGAGGAAGAGGGGAGCCAGGCGGAAATGTTTCATTCCTGTTTAAATGACCATAACAGCTCATACCAACCAGCCATCCAATTAAAATGGAGCGGCCTCTTCGAGAATTTTCAGCAGGTGTTGCCGCTGTTCTGAGCTGAGGACCTGTCGCATTTCCAGAACTGCCTCAAAACGTTTGGCATTTACTTCTTGGCTTAGCTGTTGTACCCGCTGAAATTGAGCTGCCACTTCTGACTCAGGGGCATCGCCGACCAGCAACTCCCGCAATCGACCGCGGGCTGCCCTCAACTCCAAAATGCGCTCCAACAACTCTTCCTGTTTGCGGTGGCGGATCTGCTGCAATTGCCGCAACTGCTCGTCGGAGAGGTTCAGCTCCCGCAAATTGCGAGCAAAGGGGCGGCGCAAATCCATCATTCGCAGGGGGCGGGGTTGGCCCATCACCGGTTCACCCAGGGATCCCAGGTAGAGTGGCAAAATGGGGATCCAAATCCAAGCATTTCTCATGGTTCTTTGCAGGCTTTTTCTAAGAATCTGACCAAGAATCTGACCAAGAATCTGACCAAGGTCTCAGAAGTCTCAGCGGTGTAATGGTCAATGAAGGGGGATATTCGTGAGGCTGATGGATTTAGGATCCCTCTGGATCGCGTTCTATCCACCAAGTTTCGGTTTCTGTTCCCTCTGGGCTCAGCAAGCTTCCCCAAGTGCTCACCAAAAAACTTTCTAGGGCTTCGGTCTCCTGGGCCACCACCTGTACCTGCCAGCGCTGATAGCCAATCCAGCCCAGCAAAGCGCCCGCCAAAAGGGAGATGCCAACCCAACGCCAAGGGTGCTTGAGCCGGCCATGAAGTGGATGAGTCGCCACAACTTGAAGGATCTGCTCCTCCAGCCCAGAGGCCGCAGGGGGAGGGAGGGGGCGATATTGACGCAAAAAGTGGCGCAGCCGCTCGTCTGCTAGGGGGTTGGGGTGCTCACTCATAGGGTAATGCCCTCCTGAAGTAGGTGTTGACGGATGGTGGCACGGGCGTGAAACAGCCGGGACTTCACCGTTCCCACCGGGATCCCTAAAATCTCGGCGATTTCTTTCTGGGGCAGATCTTCTAGGTCGTGCAGAATCAGAACCATTCTGTGTTCAGGGCTAAGCTGAGCCATGCCTCGCTGTAGAGCCTGTTGGTAGTGCAAGTGCATCAGGTCGGGGCCAGGGTGAGCGACATCCGATCCGAGGGCCAGGTTTTGGGTTTGGGAGTGTTGCCGGGCGCAGCGCCGTCGCTGATCTGAGGCCACATTCCAGCAGATGCGATACAGCCAAGTGGAAAACTGGGCCGAGCCGCGAAACCGAGGCAACCCTTTCCAGGCACGAATAAACACTTCCTGTACCAGGTCATCCAAAAGATCGGCTCCACACAAGGGATAGAGGATATTCCGTACCGACTGCTGGTATTTGCGGTAGAGTTGGCGAAAGCTCTGGCTGTCGCCGTTGAGGCAGCGCTGGATCAGCTCCCAATCGGATGTATCCTTTGCCGCCTGCACGAGAGGACGCTCCCTTGTTCTCAACCTTGCTTTGTCTGACTCCCAATGCCCCCAAAAGGTTCAAAGGATCCCTGTCTACGATGGCCCTACACTTCCCGCCAAGCAAGATATGGTCGTTTAGGCTAGAGTGAGATACCTGGGCTATACGAGAAAAGCCTTATGGCCCCATGCATTATTGCTCCGCAGCGCTGACGCGACGACGCGACCAATGTTTTAGGTGTGGGTGCAGTGTCCTAGTTTGAGTCGAAATGACCATACCGGCATCTTCTGATTGCCGTTTTCCCTCAAAGGATACCCGCCGGCAGGTGTAGACAAGCCAATCCCTCTTGCCTGTTCGCACTTTCTCAATCCCAATTCTGTTGAATTCTATTGGCTCGTCGACCTACAATTCCAATAACACCAAAAAGAGGGAATGAAAAGCTGATCTTCATGCCTGCCTGGCCATGGCCAAAACAACTCAGATAACCGATAAACCCGATCTGTTTGGATTCCTCTATCGTCACCCGACGCTCACCCTTGCCATTCTGTTGGGGCCACCTCTCATTTGGTTGCTGGTCTTTTACTTGGGGCCGCTGCTGGCGCTGCTGCAAAGTTTTTATCATCTGGATCCCTTTACCGGCCTGATCCTGAGAAAGTTGACTTTGGCCACCTATCGAGAGCTGCTCACTCCGGCCAATGTGGATATCTTTGTCCGCAGCTTGACTATGGCTTTGGCAGTCACTTTGGCTGCCATTGTGTTGGCTTTTCCTCTGGCTTATACCATGGTCAGACTGGCCTCTCCTCGCTGGAAGGGCTTTTTGTATTTGTTGGTGCTCCTACCGCTTTGGTCTAGTTATTTGATTCGGGTTTATGCCTGGAAGTTGATCTTGGCTAAAGAAGGGATCCTTACCTATCTACTCACCCATGTGGGCCTACAGGGCTGGGTGGAAAAGATTTTGCAGTTGCCCGGGATCGGTGGGCCATCGCTGGCTGTATCCAACTTGGGTATTTTCTTGGTGTTTCTCTATGTTTGGCTGCCCTATATGATTCTGCCGATCCAGGCGGCTTTGGAGCGAGTGCCTGATAGCTTAATTGAGGCTTCTGCAGATTTGGGAGCTCAGGGTTGGCAAACGTTCCGCCATGTTACTCTTCCCCTCGCCTTGCCAGGGATCCTGGCCGGGTCGGTCTTCACCTTTTCCTTAACGCTAGGAGATTTTGTGGTGCCTTATTCTCTGGGCAATTCCAGCTATTTCATCGGGCAGGCAGTTCTCGCCTTTCAGGGCACCTCTGGCAACATTCCCTTGGCGGCAGCCTTCACGGTTGTGCCGATGGGGATCATGACCGTCTATCTGCTAGTGGCCAAGCGGCTGGGGGCTTTTGAATCGGTGAGCTGACCCGATCAAGGATTTTTCCAACACATGAGGAGCCAACTGAGCTAGGCTGGTAAGTGTTAACGAATGTATCGGGCTGTCCCTATGGTGCTCTTTGGCTTTGGCAAACTTGGCAAGAAACTGTCCCTGCCCAAACCGGAAGAAGCCTTGCCGGGCCGGGCCGAGCCGATGGTGATCGTGAATCGGCATTTTGTCAATGGCCATCCGCTGCAGCCGCCTTTTCCCGAGGGCATGGAGCTGGCCATGTTCGGCATGGGCTGCTTCTGGGGGGCAGAGCGCAAGTTTTGGCAGGTGCCAGGGGTGTTCAGCACAGCGGTGGGCTACGCTGGCGGGTTTACCCCCAACCCCACCTATGAAGAGGTCTGTACTGGCCTGACTGGCCACAACGAGGTGGTGCGGGTGGTTTACGACCCAGCTCAGGTCAGCTATGCCCAACTGCTGAAGGTGTTTTGGGAAAATCACGACCCTACCCAGGGGATGCGCCAAGGCAATGATGTGGGCACCCAATACCGCTCCGGCATCTATGTGTATTCTCCGGCGCAGCGGGAGCTGGCGGAAAAAACCCGCGATCTCTATCAGCAGGCCCTGACCGCCCACGGCTACGGCCAGATCACCACCGAGATCTTAGACGCGCCTGAGTTTTACTACGCCGAAGACTACCACCAGCAATATCTGGCCAAGAATCCGCGCGGCTACTGCGGCCTGGGGGGCACTAAGGTTTGTCTGCCAGAGATCCTCACCGAGCCCGTCTGATCCACACCCTGACGGATCAAAAGATCCGGCGGGAATGGGATCCCCGCTCAAGGAACTCCCTAGCCACTAGGGTTACCACCGCCAGCAAGGAGAGCACCACCGCCGCCGCATAGGCTGAGCCGGTGGCATAACTGCGGTAGGCATCTTCCACGAACAGGGGCAAGGTCTGGGTGCGGCCAATGATGTTGCCGGAAACCACAGCCACAGCGCCGAACTCCCCCATGGCGCGGGCATTGGTCAAGATGACGCCGTACAGAAGGCCCCAGCGGATGTTGGGCAGGGTGATTCTCCAGAAGATCTGCCAGGGGGTCGCCCCCAGCGTTTTGGCGGCTTCTTCCTGGTCGGTGCCTGCCTCCTCCAACACCGGCAACACTTCCCGCGCCACAAAAGGAAGGGTGATGAAAGCCGTTGCCAACACAATGCCCGGAAATGCAAAGATAACCCTCCAGGATCCCAGCCAACCCTGACGCCCGAAGATGAGCACCAGCATTAGGCCGGCCACCACCGGGGAAATGGAAAAGGGCAGATCGATCAGGCTCAGCAGCAGCGCCCGCCCCGGAAAACGCCGATGAGCAATGGCCAAGGCAGCACAGAGGCCGAAAAAGGTATTGAGGGGCACAACGACCAGGGCGGTTAGCACCGTCAATCGCAGGGCACTGAGCAACTCCCGCTCTGTCAGGCGATGGAGAAAGGCTGGGATCCCTTCTCGAAACGCCTGATAGAAGATGTTCACCACCGGGATCCCCAGCAGCAGCGCGATGTAGAGCCCGACGATCCCGATCAACAGGCCCGACAGCCATGTTGAGGGCTTCGGTTTGACACCTGCTACCTCGTCAGGTTTCATGGCGACTTCCCCAGGCTTGCAGAAGGTTAATTACCACCAGCGACAGGAAAGAGATCCCCAACATCACCGTTCCGATCACGGTTGCCCCAGCATAGTCGTGTTGTTCCAGCCGCTGAATCACCAGCACCGCCGCAATCAAGTCCCGAAAGGGAATGCTGGAAGCGATGATCACCACAGAGCCGTATTCCCCCACGGCGCGGGAAAACCCTAGGGCTACCCCGGTGAGCACCGCCGGCAGGATCTGGGGCAGCACCACGCGCCGGAAGGTCTGAAAGCGGGAAGCCCCCAAACTCCAGGCTGCCTCTTCCACATCTTTCTCCAGCTCCTGCAACACCGGCTGCACCGTCCGCACCACAAAGGGAAAAGAAATAAACAGCATCGCCACCCCCACCCCCAAGCGGGTAAAGGAGATGCGGATCCCCAAGGGGGCCAAAAGGGATCCAATCCAGCCGTTGCTGCTGTAAACCGTTGCCAGGGTGAGGCCGGCCACGGCGGTGGGCAAAGCAAACGGCAGATCGATCAACCCCTCGAGAAGCTTTTTGCCGGGGAAGGCGTAGCGCACCAGCACCCAGGCAGTCAGGGTGCCCATCACGCCGTTGATCAGGGCCGCCAGCAACGCGGTTACAAAAGTAACTTCATAGGCGGAGAGGGCCACGGGATCCGTCGCGATCCGCCAAAACTCCGCCCAGCCCACGCTGCTGGACTTGGCGATCAAGGCAGCCAGCGGCAGAACCAACATCAAGAAGAGATAGCCCAGGGTCAGCCGCCACGGCCAAGACAGTTGAGACAAAGCCTGCAGCAACGCTTCTCAAGCTCCCACCGGCATTGCGGTCATTTCGGTTTTTTTGTCGTTTTTTTTGACGGGAAAGGCTTTCACCACCTTGGGGCGCACATAGACCTGCTGCCCCACCTGCAGGGGTTGGTTGGCGTATTGCTCGCGGCTGAGATGGGCCCACAGGGATCCGCCATCGCTCAAGACCAGCTCCGCCTGGATCTCCCGCCCTAGGTGGATGATCTCTTTGACCCAAGCCGAGACACCGCTGCTGGTGGGGCTGAGCTCGATTTGGACATCATGGGGGCGCAAGAAAAGCCGATGCGGGCCGGCCTGCGCTTCAGGGAGCTGGCAGGATAATACGGAGCGGGGCGAGAGCTCGTTGACCGGGCCAATAAAGCTCATGACAAAGGGGGTGGCCGGATGGTCGTAGATCTCGGCAGGGGATCCCACCTGTTCGATCCGCCCCTGGTTCATCACCACGATCTGATCCGCCACCTCCATGGCTTCCTCTTGATCATGGGTTACAAATACCGTTGTCACATGCACCTCATCGTGCAGGCGCCGCAACCACTTGCGCAGCTCTTTGCGGACTTTGGCATCCAGGGCCCCAAAGGGCTCATCCAACAACAACACCTGCGGCTCCACCGCCAAAGCGCGGGCCAGGGCCACCCGCTGCCGCTGCCCCCCAGAGAGTTGAGAGGGGTAGCGATCCCCGAACCCCGATAGCTGCACCAGCTCCAACAGCTCATCCACTCGCGCCCGGATCTCGGCCCGTGAAGCCTTGCGGATCTCCAAGCCAAAGGCGATGTTCTGCCGCACCGTCATGTGCTTGAACAGGGCGTAGTGCTGAAAAACAAAACCAATGTTGCGCTCCTGGACGCTGGCATGGGTAGCATCCCGCCCGGTGAGGGAAATCCGCCCCGTATCCGGCTTTTCTAGGCCGGCAATCAGGCGCAGCAGGGTGGATTTGCCAGAACCCGACGGCCCCAAGAGGGCAACCAGGGATCCCGTGGGAATGGTGAGATCGGTGGGGTGAAGGGCCTGAAACTCGCCAAAACGCTTCGATACCCCTTCGATGGTGATACCCATAGGTTCTGCCTAGCTAGTGGTTTGCCTGAGAAGTTGCTGGATCGGTTGCCGGCTGAGTCTTCTGGAGAGGGTGAGGGCAGTTAAACTCGCGGCTAATCTACGGTAAACCTGTCAACAAACCGTTGATACAGCTCCCAGGATAACTTGAACGGGGATCCAAAACAAGGGAGACTCCCTACAACTGAGCTTGGATGCGGTCAAACAAGGCCCCATCGGCAAAAAAGCGGCTTTGGACAACCTCCCAGCCGCCCAGGTCGGCGACGGTAACCCGCTTCTCAACAGGAGGGTAACGCCAGGCAAACTCTTGGGCCACTGTGGGTTCTACCGGGCGAAAGCCCACCTCGGCAAAGGCCCGCTGCGCTTCTGGGGTGAATAGGTAGTCCACAAAGGCTTCGGCCACGGCACGGGTACCTTTGCGATCCACATTGGCATCCACCACGGCTACGGGGTTGTCGATGGAAATGTTGGGATCCGGCACCACATAGGACAGGGATTGGCCGCGCAAGCCCGCCAGGATCACCTCATGTTCGTAGGTGAGCAGGGCATCCCCTTGCCCTTTTTGGAAAAAAACATCGGTGGCCTCTCGTGAGTCCCGCGGCAAAATGCGGACATTCTTGTAGACCTGGGTGGTGAAGGCCAGAGCCTGGGGTTCAGGGACAGCGCTCCAGAGGGCTAAAAAGTTCCAGCGGGCGCCCCCTGAGGTCTTGGGGTTGGCGGTAACCACCTGCAAGCCGGGCCGAGCCAGATCTTGCCAAGAGCGGATCCCCTGGGGGTTGCCCTCCCGCGTTACAATTACTGCCACCGAACGGGTAACGATCCCTTGGTTGGGGGTACGGGCTTCCCATCCCGGCTGGATGAGACCGGCAGCCACGAGGCGCTCCACATCCAGGGCCAGAGCCAAGGCCACCACATCGGCATCCAGCCCGTCAATAACTGCCCGCGATTGCGTTGCCGAGCCGCCGTAGCTGCTTTCTACGCGCACCCGTTGCCCCGTTTTCGCCAGCCAATCGGCCTCAAAAGCAGGGATGATCTGCCGGTAGGCATCCCGCGTCACCGCAAAGGAGGCCAGGAGAATCGCTACTTCCTCTCTGGATCCCCCTGAGCCCATACCGCTGACACAACCACTGAGGCCAAGAAGAAGGCCAAAAATTAGGGATCCCATCCCCAGCCACCGCCCCATGCTCACCGGCAGCCTGCGGATCCCGGCCCCAACTCTCCCAGACCAGACCACCTCGATTGCTGAGGGGATCCCCCATTTGTTCGCAGGTGTCCCTTCAGTGTTCATAGCAATCCCCAAAAACTTCTCCTCCTCCTCAGAGGGAGTCCGCCCTCACCCCCAACCCCCCTCCCAAAAGGGGAGGGGACAAGCGCCAGGACTCTTCCCGTCTTATTCTACGGTAAGCCAGTCGGTAAACCGTTTTTAGTTCTCTGGGGATCTCTAGGGGGAGCAGGTGGCGAGGATTGGCGGATCGGAGATTAAAGCCAGAGCAGCCTTGAGGATCCCGGGATCCTCTGGAGAAGGGCGCAACTGAAACCCCAGCCGCTGACACAGGCGGCGCATGGCCTCGTTTTCGCAAAGAACCTCGCCGGTGAGGTGCTGGATCCCTTCGCAGCGGGCCACCTGAATGAGGCGGGTCAACAGCTCTGTGCCAATCCCTTGCCGTTGGTAGGGATCCGCCACCAGCATGGCAAACTCTGCTTCTTGGGGAAAGCCATGTTTTCTGGAGAGGCGGCTGATGCCGAGGATTAAGGACTTCGTCCCGCTGACGCGATTGGCCTCTGGCTCCTGTTTTTCTGCTACTAAGGCAATCTCGCGGTCGTAATCGTTAAAGCAAATGCGGGTAAGGCGCTCGTGGGCGATGCGGGCGCTGTATTTGATCGGGTGGAAGTAGCGCAGATAGACGCTGTAATCGGAGACGTGGCGGTGAAAATCGATCACCAAAGGCTCGTCTTCAGGGCGAATGGGGCGAATGGTGATGCCGTCCCGGAAGCTCCAGATGTACTGGGTGGGATAGGGGCGGATGGCCAAGGGCACCTGGGGATCCTGCTCGGTTCGCAAAATAACGCGGGCATCGAGGGCCACCAACCCCTTGGCAGAAGCCAGCAGCGGGTTGATGTCAATTTCTCGGATGTCCTGCTGCTCGGCCACCAGTTGGCTAAAGCGCACCAAGAGCTGTTCCAGGGCCTCCAGATCGACAGCTGGGCGTCCGCGTACCCCCCTGAGGGCCTTGTAGATGAGGGTGTTTTCCATCAGGCGCCGCGCCAAGGTGGTGTTGAGGGGGGGAAGGCCAATGGAGCGATCCTGAAACACCTCCACCAGTTGTCCGCCACTGCCAAACAGCAACACCGGCCCAAACTGGGGATCCTGGCTGCTCCCCAGGATCAGCTCATAGCCATCCGTGTCCACCATCGGCTGCACCGTGACCCCCTGGAAGTGCTCCGGCCCCGCTTTCTCGCTGACGTTGCGGAGGATTTGCCCGAAGGCCCGGCGCACCGCCTCAGCATCGGGCAGGTTGAGCTGCACGCCGCCCACATCGGTTTTGTGGGTGAGGGTGTGGGAGTAGAGCTTCACCACCACTGGGTAACCCATGGCCTCGGCAGCTTCCACTGCTGCTTCGGGGCTCTCGGCCACCCGCGTCGGCACCACCGGGATCCCGTAGGCGGCCAGGATTTCCTTAGATTCGACCTCCGTGAGAAGCGTGCGGCCTTCCCGCCTCGCCTGGGCAAGGGTTTGCTGCACTTTTTCCTGCTCCACTGGCCTGGTGGGAGCCAGGGTGGGGGTTTCGTAGAGGGCCTTGAGGTTGTCACTAAAGCGCCACAAATAGCCGAACACCCGCGCCGCTTGATCCGGGTAGCGATAGGTGGGGATCCCGGCTTGGTTGAGGATGTGCTCGCCCGCATCCACGCCAGCTCCCCCCATCCAACTGGCCAGGATAGGCTGCCGGGATCCACTGCGCCGCCAGGTCTCCACCACTTTCTCGGCAGTGGCCGTGGGATCCGTCATGGCTTGGGGGGTGAGGATGACCAGACAGCCCTGGCTGCCGGGATCTTGCAACACCACTTCCAAAACTTGGGCAAAGCGCTCCGGATCGGCATCCCCCAAAATGTCAATGGGATTGCCGTGGCTCCAGTGGGGGGGCAAGATCCGCTCAAGCTGCTCCAGGGTTTGGGGGGAGAGCTGGGCCAGGGATCCCCCGGCGCGAATGAGGGCATCGGTGGCCAGCACCCCTGGCCCGCCGGCATTGGTGAGGATGGTCAGGTGAGGGCCCTGAGGACGGGGCTGTTTGGCCAGCACCTCCGCCAGGTCGAAGAGATCTTCAATGTGATCCACCCGCAGCACGCCGCAACGGCGGAAGGCCGCATCCAACACTGCGTCGCTGCCGGTGAGGGAGCCCGTGTGGGAAGCGGCTGCTTGGGCTGCCGCCTGGGTGCGCCCCGCCTTGATGACAATGATGGGCTTGCTCAGGGCCACCTCTCGGGCCGCGGACAGAAAAGAGCGGGCATCCCCGATGGATTCCATGTACAAGACAATGCTGTGGGTATGGGGATCCTCGCCCAAGTAGTCGATTAAGTCTCCCCAGCCCACATCCAGCATCGATCCCAGAGAGATAAAGGCGCTGAAGCCCACATTTTCCTGCAGGCTCCAGTCCAGGATCGAGGTGCACAGGGCCCCACTTTGGCTGATGAAGCCCACATTGCCGGGCCGGGCCATCTGGGCAGCAAAGGTGGCGTTTAAGCCCGTGTGGGGGTTTTGGATCCCCAGGCAGTTGGGGCCAATCAAGCGCAGCTTCCCAAGGACTCCGTCTTGCTGGCGCGATTGGATAGTCTGCTGAATTTGCTTCTCCAGCTCCCAGCCAGCAGGGCCCGTTTCCTTGAAGCCTGCTGAAAGAACAATGGCGCCCTTGACCCCGGCTTCTACGCACTCCTGCACCACCTTGGGCACCCCCGCTGCCGGAATGGCGATAATGGCCAGATCCACCGGCTCCGGCAGAGCGGACAGCCGCTCGTAGGCCCGGATCCCCAACACCTGGTGCCGCTTGGGATTGACCGGGTAAACCGTGCCGCCAAAGGGGTGGCTAATGAGGTTCCACAACACCGTCCGCCCCACGCTGCCCTCCCGCTCCGTGGCCCCCACCACCGCCACCGAACGGGGCAGAAAAATGGGATTCAGGGGATGGGATCGGGCCCTCCAGATATCCACACTGGGATCCAGTCGTTGCCACATACCCTACTCCTTAGGCCAACACTGGTTCCGGCTGGTGGTAGAGAGCAGAATCCACCCGGCAGCCCCGATAGGCCAAAACGTACAGCTCCTTCATGTCTTGAATGAGGGGATAGCGGGGGTTGGCGCCGGTGCATTGGTCGTCAAAGGCTTGCTCCGCCATGGTCTCCAGACGGTCGTAAAACTCCCGCTCTTTCTCCCCCAGGGCCTCGCGAATGGTGGCCGGGATCCCCAGTTTCCGCTTGAGTTCTTCGATGGCCTCGATGAGGCGCATGACCTTTTCATCGTCATCCGCCCCGCCCAACTGCAGGTAATCGGCAATTTCCGCGTAGCGGTGTTTGGCGTTGGGATAGCGGTATTGGGGAAAAATGGCCTGCTTAAAGGGGGCGTCGGTGGCGTTGTAGCGGATGACGTGGGTAATCATCAGGGCATTGGCCAGGCCGTGGGGCAGATGGAAGGTGGATCCCAGCTTGTGGGCCAGGGAGTGGCACACCCCCAAAAAGGCGTTGGCAAAGGCCATGCCGGCAATGGTGGCGGCGTAGTGGACTTTTTCCCGCGCTTCGGGATCCTCGGCGCCCTTCTCGTAGGCCCGCGGCAGGTAGGTCATCAGGAGCTTGATGGCCTGCAGGGCAAGCCCATCGGTAAAGTCGCTGGCCATCACCGACACATAGGCTTCCAGAGCATGGGTGAGGGCATCGATGCCGCCGTAAGCCGTTAGCTTCTTGGGCATCTTTAAGGTGAGATCCGGATCCACAATGGCCATGGTGGGGGTGAGGGCGTAGTCCGCCAGGGGGTATTTGATCCCCACCCGGTCATCGGTCACTACGGCAAAGGGCGTCACCTCGGATCCCGTGCCGGAAGTGGTGGGGATGCAGATGAGCTGAGCTTTTTGTCCCAGTGGGGGCAGCTCGTAAACCCGCTTGCGGATGTCCATAAAGCGCATCGCCAAGCCTTCAAACTCCACCTGGGGCTGCTCGTACATCAGCCACATCACCTTGGCCGCATCCATCGGGGATCCCCCACCGACCGCGATGATCACATCCGGTTGAAACTGGCGCAACTGCTCCAGACCGCGATTGACGTTGCTGAGGGTGGGATCCGGCTCTACATCGTGGTACACATCCCAGCTCACGCGAATCTCATCCAAAACCTGGGTGATGGGATGCAATATGCCCAACTCAAAGAGCGGCTTATCGGTCACCAAAAAGGCGCGTTTTTTGCCGGCCAATTCCCGCAGAGCAATGGGTAGACATCCGGGCTTGAAGTAAACCTTGGGCGGGATCCGAAACCAGAGCATGTTTTCCCGACGTTGGGTTACCGTTTTAATGTTGAGCAGGTGGCGCGGCCCCACATTCTCGGAGATCGAATTGCCTCCCCAAGTGCCACAGCCCAAAGTCAGAGAGGGATCCAGCTTGAAGTTGTAGAGATCCCCAATGGCCCCTTGTGAAGAGGGAGTGTTGATCAACACTCGCGCCGTTTGCAGGGCATTTTCAAAGTAGGCAATATCGTCCCGATTGGCGGGATCTGTATACAAAACAGAGGTGTGTCCCCGCCCGCCGAAATTGACCAGTTGGACAGCAACATCTACGGCGCTGTGAAAATCGTTGGCGCGGTAGAGGGCCAAGATGGGGGCCAATTTTTCGTAGGAGAAGGGCTCCTCCGGCCCCACCTTCTCCACTTCCCCAATCAGCAGTTTGGTGCCTTCGGGTACCTGGATACCGGCCAGGGCAGCGATGGTCTGCACCGACTGGCCCACAATGGCCGGATTTAGGCGACCGTCTTTGAGAAGGATGCGGCGCACTGCTTCGGTTTGTTCCAGATCCAAAATGTAGGCCCCCCGATGGCCGAACTCGGCCTTGACCTGCTCGTAGATGGCATCCACCACCACCACTGCCTGTTCTGAGGCACAGATCATGCCGTTGTCGAAGGTCTTGCTCAACAAAATCGAGCTGACAGCCATGGGAATATCGGCACTGGCATCGATCACTGCCGGGGTATTGCCCGCTCCCACCCCCAAAGACGGGTGGCCCGAAGAATAGGCCGCTTTAACCATGCCAGGCCCGCCGGTAGCCAAGATCAGCTTCACCTCAGGATGCTGCATCAAAGCCTGGGACAGCTCGATGGTGGGCTCGTCGATCCAGCCGATCAACCCCACAGGAGCGCCCGCTGCCTCGGCAGCTTCCTTAACCACTTTGGCTGCGGCAATAGTACATTTTTTGGCGCGGGGATGAGGGGAAAAGATAATGCCGTTGCGGGTTTTGAGGGTGATCAGAGCCTTGAAAATTGTCGTCGAGGTAGGGTTGGTTACCGGCACAATACCTGCCAAAAGCCCTACTGGTTCAGCAATGCGCTCGTAGCCAAAGCTCTCATCCCGCTCGATAACCCCGCAGGTTTTCTCGTGTTTGTATTTGTTGTAAATGTATTCCGAGGCAAAGTGATTTTTGATCACCTTGTCCTCCACAATACCCATGCCGGTTTCCTGTACCGCCAGCTTGGCCAACGGGATCCGTTCGTTGTTGGCAGCCAGAGCGGCTTTGTGAAAAATCCGGTCTACTTGTTCTTGGGTGAAAGTTGCATATTCAGCTTGGGCAGCCTTCACCTGCTGGATCAAGGTTTCCAGCTCGGCTAGATTGGTTACTGGCATCGGTGGATCCCTCCAAAACTCATCAAGACTTAGACGATAGGAACAATTGACAATCGGATAGTTGGAAATAGTCGAATAACCCGAATGGCAATCTAGGCGCCAACAGGAGCAGGAACTTGGATTTCGGTGGTCAGGGTGGGAGGATGGGTGAGCGTATTGTGAATGATGCAGGCATCAACTGCTTTTTCCAGCCCCTTTTGATGCCTTCCGTCCAGCGGGATCCCAGTTTTTACACGAATGTGAATGTTGTCTAGGCGAGCCGGATGCTCAACTTTCTCCGCCGTGACCACCACCTCTAGTCCACTGGGATCCAACTGCCGAGCTTCCAGATATTTGACGGCATAAAAACCAACACAGGCGCCCAGAGAAGCCAGAAACCATTCCGGCGGCGTCATTCCCTGATCTCGACCGTGATTGTCCAAAGGCTGGTCGCTGAGAATGCGGTGCCCTCGGCTTTCCGCTTGGAACTGAACACCATCGCGGTAGGTGACGCAAACTTCCATTGGGGATCCCTCCTCTTGGGGTATTCTTCAGTTCACATAGAGTCCGTAAAGTTAGCCTGGGGATCAACTTGGATTCCAGTCAGCTCAGGGCCAATCTGGAGACGGTGCAGAGATTAACTGTGAATCACTTCGGATCTAAGCGTGACCTGGCTATGCTGACCCAAGCCGCAACTGCAGAATTGTCAAATAGCCACCAGTCCTTGATCCCGAAAGATTTGTAAGGCGTGATTCACCTGTTCGGGTGTGGGTGGATCGACATCGGCAAGGGTGTAAGGCAATCCCAATTGCTGCCATTTGTATTCCCCCATCTTGTGAAAGGGCAAAACTTCCACTCGCTCCACGTTGGATAAGGTGGCCACAAACTCGGCCAGGCCCTTAATGTTTTCCTCGGGATCCGTCAAGCCGGGAACCAGCACAAAACGAATCCAGGTAGGCTTGTGGATCTGGTCTAAATAGCGGGCCAGATTAAGAGTGGGTTCTAGCGAAACGCCGGTAACCTTTCGATACAGCTCCGGCAGATAAGACTTGATATCCAGCAACACCAAATCTGTATGCTCCAACACAGGCTTGGCTGCTTCCAGTTGCCCATAGCCAGAAGTATCCAAAGCCGTGTGCAAGCCCAACTGATGACAGCGACGGAAGATCTCAGCTACAAAGGTGGGTTGCATTAAAGGCTCTCCCCCGGTAGCCGTAACTCCCCCCCCTCGCAAGTAATTCTTGTAACGTTGGATCTCGGCAATCAAAGACTCAACCGTAACAAGCTGTCCCGCCTGCGGATCCCGACAGTCAGGGTTGTGGCAATACAAACAGCGAAGTGGACAACCCTGTGTAAAAATTACGAAGCGGATTCCTGGCCCATCGACGGTGCCACAGGTTTCCACCGAGTGAATGCGCCCAGCAATTGGTGTCAGGGGGTTCATAACGGTATCCATACTTTTATCCTGGATGACTTTTGCAAAATATCAATCAATCTTGAGGTTTTCTTCCAGATTGCTAACTCAGGTTAAATAGAACACAGTTTCCATTTCTCTTTGGATTAGGTTGGGACTAGATTTTTTTAGATCCCTAGGGTCTTTTAGCTAGACCGCTGCTATCCTGGCTGGAAGGGAGAAAGGGGGATAAAAAGCCGAAAGGGCAGCTTGGGGATCCCACCCAGCTCAGACCGATGGGTCGTGTGGGCTAGGCACGGAGGTATCCACCGTGATGCCGTGCAGGCGGTGGGCCTTGGGATCGAAATCCTTCGGGAAATGGGTATAGGCATCGAAATCTGCGTGATCCAACAAGGCTCCTTCTAAGAGCGCCCCTCGAAAATCGCTGCCAAAGAGGAGACATCCCCGCAAATCGGCTCCCGATAGGTTAGCTCCGCTGAAGTCGGCAAAACTGAGATCGCACCCCCGCAAATTGGCCCCCGCCAAGTTGGCCCCACTGAAATCGGCATAGCTGAGATCGGCGCCAGCCAAATGGATCCCCTGCAGGTTAGCCCCCTGCAAATCGATCTCCCGAAAATCGCGCCGTCCTGAGGCATACTGGCTGACCAGATCCGCAGCGCTACAAACAGTCATGATCATCGGGCCTCCTCGGTTATCGATGGGGGATCCCTTCCATCGACCCCGGTATGGGCGGACTTCAGGGATCCCCAGGCTGGTCTTTTAGCAGTGTTGATGGAACGTGCGGTTAATGACATCCAGTTGCTGCTCGCGGGTGAGCTTGATGAAGTTCACCGCATAGCCGGAAACCCGGATGGTGAGCTGTGGGTAGAGCTCCGGGTGCTCCATGGCATGCAGCAGGGTCTCGCGGTTGAGAACATTGACGTTGAGGTGGAAACCGCCATCCCGCATGTAGCCATCCAGCAGCCCCACTAGATTGGCAACCCGCTCCTCCGCTGTGCGACCTAGGGCCGCCGGCACAATCGAGAAGGTGTTGGAGATCCCATCCAGAGCGTCGTCGTAGGGCAGCTTGGCCACCGAAGCCAGCGACGCCACCGCCCCCTTGGTGTCCCGGCCGTGCATGGGGTTGGCCCCTGGGGCAAAGGGTTCGCCCGCTCGCCGCCCATCGGGAGTATTGCCGGTTTTCTTGCCGTAGACCACGTTGGAGGTGATGGTGAGGATGGACTGGGTGGGGATGGCATTGCGGTAGGTCTTGTGCTTGCGCAGCTCGGCCATGAAGGTCTGCACCAGTTGCACCGCAATGGAGTCAACTCGGTCGTCGTTGTTGCCGTATTTGGGGAAGTCGCCCTCCACCGCGTAATCCACCACTAGGCCCCGCTCATCCCGGATGGCCCGTACCCGCGCGTATTTGATGGCGGATAGGGAGTCGGCTGTTACCGACAGGCCGGCCAACCCAAAGGCCATGGTGCGCAGCACGTCCCGGTCGTGGAGGGCCATCTCCAGGCGCTCGTAGCAGTACTTGTCGTGCATGTAGTGGATGATGTTCATGGTGTTGACGTAGGTTTTGGCCAGCCAGGCCATCATCTGCGCCATGCGCGGCCACACCTCGTCGTAGTCCAGGACATCGGCGGTGATGGGGGCGAAAGCAGGAGCCACCTGCTCGCCGGAGATCTCATCCCGACCGCCGTTGATGGCATAGAGCAGGCACTTGGCCAAGTTCACCCGCGCTCCAAAAAACTGCATCTGCTTGCCGATGCGCATGGCCGACACACAGCAGGCGATGCCGTAGTCATCCCCCCAGTAGGGGCGCATCAAGTCGTCGTTTTCGTACTGGATGGAGCTGGTTTCAATGGAGACCTTGGCGCAGTAGCGCTTGAAGGCTTCCGGCAGCCGCTCCGACCAGAGCACGGTCAAGTTGGGCTCGGGCGCTGGGCCAAGGTTGTAGAGGGTATGCAGCATGCGGAAGCTGGTTTTGGTAACCAAAGGCCGCCCATCCAGGCCCATGCCGCCGATGCACTCGGTAACCCAGGTGGGATCCCCGCTGAATAGCTCGTTGTACTCGGGCGTGCGCAAAAACCTGACCATGCGCAGCTTCATAACAAAGTGGTCAATGAGCTCCTGGGCCTCTTCCTCGGTGAGGATCCCGGCCTGCAGATCCCGCTCGATGTAGATGTCCAGGAAGGTGGACACCCGCCCCAAGGACATGGCCGCCCCGTTTTGCTCCTTGACGGCTGCCAGGTAGGCCAGGTACAGCCATTGGATGGCTTCGCGGGCGTTGGCTGCCGGACGGCCCAGGTCAAACCCGTAGCGGGATCCCATCTCTTTCAGCTCTTGTAGGGCCTTAATCTGCTCGGAGAGCTCCTCCCGCAGGCGGATGGTCTCTTCGTCCATCGTGTCCAGGTCTAGACTGGCTTTTTGGGCCTGCTTGTCTTCGATGAGCCGATCCACCCCGTAGAGGGCCACCCGCCGGTAGTCCCCAATGATGCGACCCCGACCGTAGGCATCGGGCAGGCCGGTGATGATCCCGGAGCGGCGGCAGCGGCGCATCTCTTCGGTATAGGCGTCAAAAACGCCGTCGTTGTGGGTTTTGCGGTACTGGGTAAAAATTTCCTTGGTGCGGGGATCCAGCTCGTAGCCATAGGCTTTGAGGGAAGACTCCACCACGCGGATGCCGCCAAAGGGCATGATGGCCCGCTTCAGGGGTTTGTCCGTCTGCAGCCCCACAATTTGTTCCAGCTCTGGGTCGATATAGCCAGGGGCGTGGCTGGTGATGGTAGAGGGAACAGCGGTATCGGCATCTAGGATCCCTCGCTCTCGCTCCAGAGCCATCAAATCCTTGACCTTGGCCCACAGCCGCTGGGTGCGCTCGGTGGCTGCAGCTAAGAAGGTTTCATCACCGGTGTAGGGGGTGTAATTGCGCTGAATAAAGTCTCTGACGTCGATGGAGCGCTGCCAGGCTCCCGGCGCAAAATCGCTCAAAACTTTTTGACCGGCTGCGTTGGATCCTGTCCTTGGTTCCGCCTTCAATTCTGTAGGTGATGCTACAGAACGCTGCACACTGGCAACCATAACAATCCTCCCGGCTATTACGCCTGATAATCTATCGACAGGGCGAGGCAGCACCCCGGCCTTTGCCCCACGCAGGCTCTAAAAGAGAGCTAAAGAACCAATAGATCTCTGCAAGTAGATCTCTGCAAGGCTTATAGAGATCCAGAGATCCTACGAAGGGCTTTTAGCAACTCTTCTGTTTCTTTTTTAGGCGTTCTAAATACACCTCGCCTGATTTAATTTTAGTCCCTTGCGCTCTGGGATATTTTCGGTTGCGTGATTTTTTAATCTTATTTTCATCCTATTTTTTAATGCTGTTTTAATATCTTCTTAACGTTGTTTTACGCTTTTCCATCGGCAAATGGCGGGCCTATGCTGAGGTAGGACGGCCCAGGTCGTCTGTTGCCGTGAGAACGTCAGGATACTCGGCCTTTGCCTTAGCAGTGCCTTGCTCTATGAACCAGTCCAATCGAATCGTCCAAGGGATCCATCACCTGCACTTCTATCTTTGGGATCTGCCCCGTTGGCAGGAACACTTTTGTCAAGTTTGGGGCTTCCGAATGGAAGGACAGCTCGGCAGTACCCTCTGTCTGCGTCAGGGATCCCTGCGCTTGCGCCTGTCTCAGCCTGCTTGCCCTGGGGATGAGGTGGATCGCTATTTGCAGCAACATTCGCCTGGGGTGGTGGATGTGGCCTTGGCGGTGGAGGAGCAAGAGCTGTTGGGCTTGGCAGAGCTTTTGCAGAGGCGAGGAGCCCAAGTGGAGTGGATCCCGGCAGAAGACGAAGGCTGCCCTGCTCTGTGCCTGCGCACTCCTTATGGACTCAGGCATTCTTTGATCCCCAGCTCAGGGATCCCCGATTCAGCCCCTGCTGAGGAGAACCTGTTTTCCCACTGGGATCATGTGGTGTTGAATGTGGAGCGGGGATCCCTGCAGGCAGCGGCGGATTGGTATGAGCAGGTGCTGGGTTGGCGGTCTCTGTATCGCTATAGCATCCGCACCAACACCTCTGGCCTAGAAAGTGTGGTGGTGGGAGATCCTGAAGCCGGGATCCAGTTGGCCATCAACGAGCCCACCTGTGCCGCTTCCCAGATCCAGGAGTTTTTGGATGCCCATCATGGCCCTGGCCTGCAACATGCGGCGTTGCACAGCTCAGATGTCTTCGCCAGTGTGCGCCGGCTGCGACAGGGAGGCGTAAACTTTCTGCAGGTGCCACCGGAGTACTACACAAACCTGGCAAGGGAGCTGGCCTCTGGAGCAGTACTCCCTTCTGGTGGGTTGCCCACCATCTCCTGGCACGACTTGGTGGAGCAGCAGCTCCTTTTGGATACCACCTTGCCTGCCTCTGATTCCCGACACCCCCCCCTGTTGTTGCAAACCTTCACTCAGCCTCTGTTTGGCCGGCCCACGTTTTTTTTCGAGGTCATCCAACGGTTGGGTGGAGCCACAGGCTTTGGCGAAGCCAACTTTCAAGCCCTGTTTGAAGCTCTAGAACGCCAACAGCGACAACGGCAGCAAGCCCTGGTCTGCTAACACCCTTGAGCACCAGGGGAATGTCTCCAGTTAATCAACACGATTGATTGCCCCTGAGTTTCCAGCCGATATTCGGGTATGCGGAAGGCGGTCAGTCGGTGTTTTCGTTGCTCACAAAGGCCGACCCATTGGCCTGGGGTTCGGGCGATTCCAGCGCGTATTTGAGCGCATGCCAGGCCAGGTTGGCGCATTTGATGCGCACTGGAAATTGGGCTACCCCTTTCATGGCGTTCAAAGCCCGTTGCTCCCGCGGGAACTCTTCGCCACCGCGCATCATGGCTTGGAAGCGCTCCACCAACTGCAGAGCTTCGGGGATGGTGCGCCCCCGCACCGCATCCGCCATGAGATCGGCAGAAGCCAGGGCAATGGCACAGCCTGCCCCCTCGAATTTGATATCGACAATCCGCTCCTGGCTGGGATCCAGTTGTAAGGTGAGGTCGATGGTGTCGCCACAGGAGGGGTTGTGGCCACGTTGGTGGCGGTGGACGGGATCCACTCTGCCGAAGTTGTGGGGCTTTTTGTACCGCTCCAGAATGACTTGCTGATAGAGTCCGCGCAGGTTATCTAGAGGCATTGTTGCTCCTGGTTGGTCGCTGCTCTGGCCGGTCGGCAAAAGTCGATCCGCTCATAGCCCATTGCCGCCGGGAATAGCCATAGTTCTCAGATATTCAGGATTTGGGAAGCGAGCCCGACCTGGCCCATCTGGTTTTGATCTTAACCCCGTTCTTGGTAGAGCTTGAGTCAGTAGAAAAACTCCTGCCAGCGCAGGGGCTTAAGTTTGCGCATGTACAGCCAATCAAAAAAGTTCTTCAGCACCGTGGCTGAATAGCCGCGCCAGACCAGCCTGCCTTTCTCGGCAACGGCAACGCGGTTCCCCACCGTTACACAAACAAAAACCGTGGCCTGCGGTCGGTAGGGGATCAGAGGTTGGCCGCGGATGAGCCGCAGCAGGTTTTGGGCTGCAATTGGCCCCTGGCGCACCGCGTACACGCCGATCTTGGGCAAGAGGCGGGATCCCCAAACAAAGTCAGCGCAGTCCCCCACCGCCAAGATGTGCTCTGAGCCTTGCACCCGCAGGTATTTGTCCACGAGCAGGGCTCCCGTCGGCCCTGTTGGCAAGCCGCAGGTGCTCAACCAGCTCGGCACCTGGAAGCCACCTGCCCACAGGCGGGTCTGAGCTATCAACTCGGTGCCATCCGAGAGCCACACCTGCTCCGGCCCAAAGGCTTTCACCTGACATTCGGCCCAGATTTCCACCCCCAGATGGCGGATTTCCCTTTCCACCGCCCGGCGGAAGGGTTCCGAGAAGCCCTCGACCAGATGGGCCTGGCGATGGATCAAGATCAGCCGGGCTTGAGCCAAGGGGATCCCTGTTTTTGCGCTCATCTGCCGGCAAAGATCGTAGAGTTCCCCCATCAGCTCTGTGCCGGTACAGCCTCCTCCCGCCACCACAAAGGTCAGCAGGCCCGGCGTCCGATCCCCCTGGGCAGCCCGTTGCCAGCACTGCCGGATCCAAGTTCGGGCGGCCACCAATTGTTCTGCCGGTCGAATGGTGAAGGCATGTTGGATCCCATCAATGGTGCGCAACTCCCGGCCCACATTCACCAACAGATAGTCGTAGGCCAGAGTTTGCATCCCGGCTTCGCTCTCCAGGGTCAGGGTTCGGGCTTCGGGTTGGATGTGGGTGACTCGCCCCGGCAAAAACTGGGCGCCGTTGGCTTGAATATGCTCCAGCAAAGGGATCCGCACCAGCTCTAGAGAAAACCGACCGCTCAGCAGCCGTGTGGACATGCCCGAATTGACACTGTAGGGATAGGGGTTGATGGCGATCACCCGTGCCTGCCCTTGGAGGGCCCGCAAGGCGTCGATGGCTCCATAGCCACATCCGGCCAAGATCACAGTGGGCAGGGATCCCCTCATGGCTGGAGCGGGAACTCCTGGGGATCCCCGGCCGCCCATTCCAGGATGGAACCGGAATAGCTTTTGGCCTGCCGGCCCACGTGGGTTAAAACCACCGTGACCCAAGCGGAGCGAACCCCAGCTGTGCAGTAGGCAATGATCTCGGCTTCCGGAGGGATCCCGGCTTTTTGCAGGCGGGCGTGAATTGCAGCGGGCGGCAACAGGGATCCCGCCGCATCCATCAGCTCTTTGTAGTAGAGATGCACAGCGCCGGGGATGTGTCCGCCACGTGCCTCACCATAGGGGGTGGCTCCCTCGTATTCTTGGGCTTCGCGACTGTCGAGGATGGCCACACGGTCGGAGCCAAGGCTGGCCCGCAGAGTGTCCCGGTCGATCTCCCACCGGTCGGTTCGCTGCACTACAAAGTCGCCCCGTTGCGGTTCGTCGGCGCTTTGTCGGGTTGTGGTCAGCACTCCCTCCTTCACCAGGGCCGGATAGCCCCCGTCCACCATGACTGCCTGGGGATGACCCAAGCTGCGCAACATCCAAACGATCCAGCCATCTTCTCCCCAGCCCCGCAGCGGATCGGCCACCACCACCACCGGACGCTCCCGAAACACGCCAATGCCCTGTAGCTTTTCGGTGAGAAGGGCATCATCTGCCAACAGCTTGCCGCTGTTTGCAGCCTCTGGTTGAGTAAACTCCGTCCAGTTCACCGGAATTGAACCCTTCAGGATCCCGTCGGCTTGCAATTCCGCACTGCGTGCATCCAGAAGCGTTGCCCCTTGTTGGATGAGCTGGATGGCGGTTGCAGGGCTGGCCACCCAACCTGGCGTTGGTGTCATGGGTTGAGAGAACCTTAACTGGAAGATCCTATCCCACCTTACGGGACGAGTAGGCCGGTATGGGCCTCTTCCATCTGTTTGGAGAGAAGCCGTTGCAGGCTCACTCTGGCTTCGGAGAAGTTGGGAGCGATTTCCAAAGCCGAGCGAAAGTGTTCAATGGCCTGCTCCAGCTTGCCTTGGCGGGCAAGGATGGATCCCAGACGATAGTGAGCTGCTCCATAGCTGCCATTGCTGCGAATGGCCCGTCGATAGCTGGCCTCCGCCGAGGTTAGATCCCCCTTGATGCGCGACGCCTCGCCCAGGCCAAAGTGAGCTTCCGGCAACTCTGAATCTCCTTGGAGGGCCTGTTCAAACTGCTGCATAGCCTGCTGCAACTGTTGGGGCTGGATGAACTTGCGCCCAGAGGCATCCCGTTGTTTGGGCCCCAAGTAGGCTAGGCCAGTGGCGGCCATCGCTGCGTGCAGATCGGGGGCCAGCTCCAAAGCCCGCCGGTAGTTCTTGATGGCTTCGCTGTATTGCTCTTGGCCTGCCAACACCAGACCCAAACCGTAGTAGGCGCGAGCCTGCTGTCTTTTGAACTGGCCATTGAAGATCACCTGGCTGAACTCCTGGCTGGCTTGAGCCAGATGGCCTGCATGTACCATTGCCAAACCCAGATCCACCCGCACAGCGGCTGCCAACTCAGGAGCGAGATCCAGGTTGAGAGCAGTTCGGAAGGCTGCGATTGCCGCTTTTAGCTGTCCTTTGCGCATCAGCGCTTGTCCCATCACAGCGTGGGCCAGGCCCAGGCGATCATTCAACTCCAAAGCAGCCCAGCAGGAGTCGATGGCCTCGTCCCATTGCCCCAGCTTGAGGCGAACTTGAGCAATGCAGAGATGAGCCTCGCTGAAGTGGGGATCCAACCCCAGGGCCTTTTGTTGCTGGGCCAACGCTTCTGCCCAGTTGCCCTTCTCTGCCCAGGCTTGGCCGAGCAGGCTATAGATCTCAGCTTGGGCGGATCCCTGGGTGAGGGGGAATGCTTCGGGTAAGTGGGCCAGAACTTCATCCGGCTGATGCTGGGCCAGCCACTGCCGCGCCAGGGCCTTCAGGGTTTCCACCAGGTGGGTGTTGATGCCGCTCAAGTTCGGGTTCAGGCGTTTGGCCTGTTGGTAGTGGCTCAATGCCTCCTGCAGTCGGTTGGTTTTCGCCAACAGATGGGCCAGCTCAACGTGGGCCTCGACATGATTCGGCTGTTGCCGCACGGCCTCCTGAAACCGCTCCACTGCCTCAGGAATTGGATTGGCCTGTAAAAAGGACAGCCCTTCTGTAAAGGGATCCTGGGATCCCTCTTCTCGCTCAAGGGTGTCATCGACACGCCGACCTTTCCACCCCAGCCAGCCCCCCCCTGCGGCCAAGATCAACAGCGGGATCCCCAGCCCCAGCGATCTGGCTCGGGCAGGAACATCGGCTTGCCCAAAAGAGCGCACCACCAACCCAGCCCCCAGCAGGAGAGACAAAGCCAGAGCTCCCCCCAAGAAGGGCCTTAGAGCAGGCCTGTGCAACCATTGATCAAGTGTCGGAAAGTTGGCCAGAACGTCGATAGGAGAACTGGGGCGAGCAGTTGTAGGCAGAGGGGTCGGGATCCCGTCTTGGGAAGGGGCATGGCCAACCGAGGCCTGGCTTGGAGCCGCTTCTGGCCAGCGCTCTTTCTGAATTTTGGGAACCGGTGCCCCCAGAGTTTTAACTTTGCGAAAATCGGAGTTGTGGTCGGGATCCACAACAGGTTTTTGGGCCTCCAGCACCTTGATCTCAGAAATCTTGGTGCCCGGTAATACAATCTGCGTGGCATCGGCACTGCTTTCCCCAGAGGACAAGTAGAAGACTTTTTTCCACTGCGGCTGTGTTTCCCCCTGAAGCCGACCGTACACCACCAGTTGGCTAACTCCCTGCACAGGCAAGCCCCCCAATTGGCTGGCAACTCGATGCAACACCATAGAGCGGCTAAACATCCCCTGCCGTGGGAGATCCACCATGAGGTAAAGGACATCTTGCTTCAGGGCCGAACGGGTTGGCAGGGGGGCCAGGGACTTCTGCAGAGCCTTGATCAGGGTTTCCACGCTGCGAGCAGCAGATGAGCCAGCCATAAAGTTAGAGTTCGCAAAGTTAAGTTAGAGAGTGAAAAAATGGTCTTGTAACAACTCCAATCCAAGAGGGATCCACTTCTCTCGGCAAAAACGAGTACCCCCTCGCCAGAAGTCAAGGCCTCTGACCTCATCTTGCTGCCTCATTGTGCTCAATCTGCCGGAGTCCGTCAATATACTGAAAGAGCCTGTTACAAACGGGGCTGCCGGCCCATTCTGGGACGGAAGAGGTGGGTGTGGTCAGGGCTGTAGAGCCGCGAGCGGGCAGATCTGGAGCTTGACAAGCCTTTCAAGGCAGGGCTGACGAGATAGAGCACTGTGCGTTCTAAGCCGGCTTGCCGGGTGAGGGCGGCCATCTCGGCCAGGGATCCCAGCCAGATCTGTTCGTCCGGCCAACCCAAGCGATAACAAACGGCAACCGGGGTATCGGCGGGGTAGTGAGCCAGCAGATCTGCCTGCGCTTGTTCTACGTGGCGGGCGCTCAGATATAGACACAAAGAGGCGCGGTGGGCTGCCAGACTGGCCAGGGCTTCTGCTTCTGGTACCTGGGTGCGACCGCTGGCGCGGGTGAGGATAATCGTCTGTACCAACTTGGGTATGGTCAACTCCACCTGCAAACGGGCGGCTGCCAATTGAAAGGCGCTTACTCCCGGCACGATCTCAAAAGGGATCCCTGCCTCCGCCAGCCGGATCAGCAGCTCGTGCAGAGCGCCGTAAAGGCAGGGATCCCCATCCTGCAGCCGCACCACCCGCCGCCCCGCCTTGACCCGTTCCACAATTTGCGGCAGCAGCGTTTCCAGCGTGAAGGAACGGGTGTCAATGGCCTCAACCCCAGGGCGACAATGGGCCAGCACTCCCTCTGGCACCAAAGAACCTGTGTAGAACACTACATCGGCTTCCGCCAGCAGTCTTTGCCCCCGCAGGGTAATCAGCTCCGGATCCCCGGGGCCAGCCCCGACAATGTAGACAGGCCACGACGTCGGTTCGCGCATTTGCTTGCTTCCTACCCCTTCAAGGGCCTCTTTGAAGATCCCTTTTCCAAAGTCTTTTCAAACTGGATTCCAAGGGAACTTATCTGGAGGCTCAAGCATGCAAGATCACGACAGGCACTCGCATCCCATCTTAAGGTACGTTCGGGAAGACTATTATCCCTACGTTGTTTTACCCCAGCCGATTGCTCTCCTCTTGAGGGGGCCAGATCTCCCACCTTGCCCGCCGGAGCCTGAGCCGCCACAGATGCCTGCCCGTCCGCTGGAGCCGGAGCTGCCACAGATGCCGGAGCGCCCAACGGAACCTGAACTACCTCGAATGCCGGAACGCCCTGTTAGGCCAAATCTACCCGAGCTACCCCAGCCTTTGATGGGCAAGCTGCAATCGGCATGGGCAACTGGTGCTGGTGCATAGAGCAGTCTAGTGTCCGGTGCTATACCCCTGATATCGCAATGCAGGTATCTAGAGATGGAAAAAGATCACTCGTTTTACTCATTGACATTGAAATTGATGAGCCATGGTTTCTTGAAGGTAATCTGTGTAGGCCAGCCCGTACTGTGAATGATCCTAAGCAAAGTAAGCGTGATGCTTATCTAGCGGATAGAGGCTGGGTTGTAGTTCGGTTCTCAGAACGGCAAGTTTATGAAGAAAGTGAAAAGTGCATTAATCTCATCTTTTGCTTGGTTTCAGGTGTCTTGGGTGCATTAGATTCTAAACAGCCAGACTTATCATTTTCATTTCCAACGGACCACAAGAGATGGGGTGATCAAAGTGCTCTTAGTGAACCTAGATTTCCTCCTTCCTACTTTTAATTCCCAAGGTTGAGACTGGCCCTACCGGGATTGAATTGAGCTAACGCGCTGGTCCGAGGCGCTGCTGCAAGATTTGTGCGGCCAGCAACACATCCAGGGGGGTGGTTAGCTTCAGATTGGATTCCTCCCCTTCGACGATGTAGACTGGCCAACCCAGCTTCTCGAATAGGGCTGCATCATCGGTTACCTGCCAACCCTGGGCCAGAGCCTCCCGATGGGCTTGCCATAGCATCGACAGGCGAAACCCCTGCGGCGTTTGCGCTGCCCACAGCCGGCTGCGTTCTGGGGTTGACTGAATTTGGATCCCTTTTGGGCCTGCCTCAGCGACTTTAATCGTGTCCTTGACAGGGATCCCCGCGATGAGACCATCCACCTGCTGCAAAGCAGCACTACAGCGATCGAACAACTTAGGGGTAGCTAGGCAGCGGGCCCCATCGTGGATCAACACCCGCTCTACTGTTCCCAGGTTATAGAGATACTCAACCCCCCTGTAAACCGACTCCTGCCGCGTCGCCCCCCCTTGTAAAAGCTGCACCGGCGTGGACAGATCCATTGCCGCCAGGATCTGCTCGATGGCTGGCCAATCGCCGGGTTGGGAGAGAATGCCGATCCACTCGATGGAGCTGGCTCGATCCGCAGCCTGCAACGTCCAAGCCAAAATCGGCTGACCCAAGAGCGGCAGCAACAGCTTATTGACAGCAGCTCCCATTCGCTTGCCGCTGCCAGCCGCCGGGATCAGAAGGTGCATGGGATCCAAAAGTGCATCCAACCGGATCCCAGTGTACTGCTTGAGGTCAACAAGCCACAAAAGAGAGGGCCAGACCTGACCCCCTCTCTTGATTTTCAGTCCCGTGTCGCTCAGATCCGACAGCCTCCCGTCGAACCGAGCGCAACAGCTCAAGCTCCCTCCACCTCGGTGGCAGCAGTAACGAAGTCAGGGTAGGCTATGTTGCCGTGCTCGCCCACATCCAAACCGGCAATCTCTTCCTCGGCGCTGACGCGCAAGCCAACAGTTACCTTGAGGATTAAAAACAGGATTAGACAGGTGATGAAGGGCCAGAAGAAGAGAGCGAGAGCGCCTACCACCTGCACGCCGAACTGTGCCCAGGTAACCTCTGAATTGGCGTGAGCAAACCAAGGGATCCCTGCTGCCAACACCCCCCAGATACCACAGGTGCCATGCACGGAAACCGCGCCCACTGGGTCATCAATTTTCAGCGCCGTATCCAAAATCACCGCGGAGAGCACCACGAGGATTCCGGCCACCGAGCCAATGATCAAGGCCCCCAGCGGATGAACTGTATTGCAAGGGGCAGTGATGCCCACCAAGCCCGCCAGCACCCCGTTGGCGGCAAAGGTCATATCCGGCTTGCCAAAATGAACCCAAGAGGTGAACATCGCCCCAATTGCTCCAGCCGAAGCTGCCAGCAGCGTATTCATGGCAATCCAGCCAATATCGACAGAGGCTGCAGTGGTGGAACCGGCATTAAACCCGATCCAGCCCAAGGCGAGGATAAACACCCCCAACATCCCCAGCGGCAGGTTGTGGCCAGGGATCGCCCGCGGCTCTCCATTAGGGCCGTACTTGCCAATGCGAGGGCCAAGCGCGATCGCACCTGCCAAGGCCGCAGCGCCCCCTACCAAATGCACCACCCCCGATCCAGCGAAATCAATGTAGCCCAGATTTTCCAGCCAGCCGGCTGTGCCGCCGTTGTAGTCGCCGAACAGCCCGTTCCAGGCCCAACCCCCAGAGATGGGGTAGATTAGCCCAGAAATAACGATGGAGTAGATCAAGTAGGCCAAGAACTTAGTGCGCTCTGCCATCGCTCCGGAAACAATGGTGGCGGCGGTAGCGGCAAACACCATCTGGAAGACAAAGAAAGTAAAGGGCCAGCCATCTGCCTCGTAAGCCTGCTGCCAGCCAAAAGCAAACCAGTCAGTGCCGAAGAAGCCAGCACTTTTGCCGAACATGAGGCCAAACCCGATGAACCAGAAGGCGCAACAGCCCATGCAGAAGTCCATCAAGTTCTTCATCATGATGTTGGCGGCATTCTTGGCGCGGGTAAAGCCCGTCTCCACCATGGCGAACCCTGCCTGCATGAAGAACACCAAGGCCGCCGACACGATCGTCCAAACAACGTCAGCGTGTTTCTGAACTTCCTCGGCCTCTTGAGCAAAGGCAGTTCCCTGGCCGAATAGAAAAACCAGCGCAGCCATTAGAGCGGCAGTCAGACTCCACTTGGCCGGTCGCCAAAGCCACTGGGGCACCTGGCTCTTGAGCTTTTGGATCATTGTCGTACTCATGCTTTTCGACTCACCTAAAGTGACAGTACTTCTCGCAACACATTACCCGAAAAGTAGGGCAAGAACACCTCATCAGATATACAGCAAAAGAGACATGAAGCAAACTCACACGAGGCTCAGGCCGGGCAACCCAAACCCTGAACGTGATCCCTTCTCATAGGGCATCTTGGTTGAGCTCGCCAGTTCGGATGCGGATGGTTTTTTCGACGGGGCTGATGAAAATCTTGCCGTCCCCAATTTCGCCGGTGCGAGCCGCTGCAATCAGCTTCTCCACCACCGTATCCACCAGGTCATCTTCGACCACGATCTCCACTTTCAGCTTTTGTAGGAACTCTACCGTGTACTCGGATCCCCGGTAACGCTCGGTTTGTCCCTTTTGCCGGCCAAAACCCCGTACTTCACTTACGGTCATGCCGACAATCCCGGCATTGACCAAAGCAATTTTGACCTCATCCAACTTAAATGGCCGGATCACGGCCTCGATTTTTTTCATCTGCCTCCTGCACCCTGAACAGTTCCGCTAATTTCTAACACTACCAACACCTGTGAATTGTAAAAACGGATACATTTTTTATCTCCTACTGAAGATGCTTACCACTCTGGGTTGGCTCCCGTCAAGACTGGAAGGTCAAGCTTAAGCTACCTTAACGGGAGGAAGCCTCCGATGGGGTCTCACCAACATCCACGGGCGGCTGAGGGCTAAGAGAGGCCAAGCTGGCTGTAATGAGCGCTACCGCAAGCCACCACAGCATTTGTACCTGTGGACGATACCAGATGGTATCCACCAAGCCGTGGACCATCATGCCGGTGCAAGCGGCCAAGCCCGCTGCCACCCACAGACCCTGGGGATCCCGCAAGTTGAGCAAAGTTTTCCAGCATCTCCAGCCGTGATCCCAGAGCACCAAGAGGAACCAGGCGAAAGTTAAAGATCCGATGAAGCCAGTCTCTACGGTGAGCTGCAGCGGCACTGAATAGGCTCCAAGGGCGCTGAAGTTGCCTCGTTGGTAGAGGGGATAGACGCGGTTAAAGGCGACATTGCCGGGGCCGATCCCCAAGATGGGAAAGTCGCGGATCATGTCCAAGACCGCCGCCCAGACGTTGATCCGAAAGTTGTTGCTGGTGTCTAGCCGCCCCCAAAAAAGGCTCTGCACCCGCAGCCGCAGAGGGCGTACCGTCAGGATTCCGAGCAACAAAGCGGCCCCCCCTCCACTCAACAGAACCGGCAAGGCCCAACGCCGCCAACGAGCCGGCAAATCGATAGAGTGCCACTGCGCCAACAACACGGCCATCAGGGTCAGCATAGCCAGCCCCCCAATCCAGGCACCGCGACTGTAGGTGAGCAACAGGCAAATCAGGTTCACCGCCGTCGTAAACCCGGCCAGGAGTTTCGCCCCCCAACTGGGCCAAATCCAAGTGGCGGCCAGCCCCAGGGGAATGACCGGGATCAAGTAGCCCCCGTACAGATTTGGGTTGCGCAGATAGCTGTACACCCGCGTCAGACCTGCCAAGCCCGACTCCGGATCCACCCAGGTGGCCAGTTCCGCTGCCCCATATAAGTATTGCCGCAGGCCATGGATCCCCATCACCAAGCTGACCAAAAGCAGGGATCCAACGATCCCATCTCGGAATTGGGGTTTGCGCAGCAGACGATGCAACAACAGATAACCAGCCAGGTAGAGAGTCAACTTCAGCCAGCCATCCCGTGCTGCGTAGGCAACCGGAGAGAGAATCGTTGCCAAGGTGGCAATTCCCCAGAAAAGGCCCAGGGGCAGATGCAGCGGCAGCCCAATCGGCATTTCCACCAAAGCGCACAGGCCCACCAGAGCAGCCATAGCCAGCAAAATCAGGCCCAGGATGCCGGTGGAGCTTTGTGCAGAGAAAATCCAGTAGAGCAGCACTAGCCCCAGGCCAATCCGGTCGGAAGTTTGAACCAATATGCTGCTCTTCCCCCAACTTTGCAGGGATCCCAACAGGCGGCCCAAAAGGCTCCCCTGCTGCCAAGCTTTGATGGGAAAGTCGCGCAGCAGAAAACCCTGCCACAGTTGCGTTGCTCGTTCCATAATCCTCTGGGGCGTGTTGGGCCCAAATCCCCACACCTCAAGTCATCCTACTGGTTTCACCAGCGGGACAAAGCTTTAGTCTATATCCCCAGAGGCAAAGAGACAATGAAGAAGAGCGCAACTTCTTATCGCGCCAGCCGGACAAAGTACCCCTCAACAAAAACAAAGAACCGGCTGACTCACAAGACTCTACAAGACAAAAGGCATCGAAGAGTTATCAAAGTTGGGTTTTCAATCTTAAGAACAAGTCTCTGTAAAAAGCAAAGAAGAACAGCAGGAAAAACTACAAAAAGCTCTATCTCAATCTTCAATCAAATGTTGGATTGCCGCAATCGAAGATCTCCTGACCTACCACAGACCGATTCTCAAAAGATTCTTCAGGCAACACAGGCTAACACTTGACCTTGAGATCCTCTTTCACCTTCGGCATTAGGAGAAGGGATTTGATCGCCTAAGCGGGATCCAGACCAACCTTCCTTGGCTCTAACTGCGTTCTGGGAATTGGAGTTGGAATAGTGAATCTGAATACGAGTAGGACGGCCCAGACCCAGGGCGGATCCCATGCAACGGGCTAAGATTTGCACCTTAAACTCAAACTCGCCAATGCCATCCATACTCTTCAGACCTGCATTCTTTACCCCCAATCTATTGAGCGTAGGAGAAGATCCACGAAATCTCTTCAGTGGGAATACAGAATTTTTTGGGCTGCGGAGACTTCTGGATTATGAAGTTTGTGTAAAGATGCCTTTGTTCTCCCCAGATGAGGGGGAGTGCTTGACCTATTCTTAAATAACTTGAGTCAAGCTAGGGGCGAGACTGACTCCCTCCACCAAGCTGAGCAGGGATCCCAGCCAAACCGCTTAGACAAGGGGAACTGACCTACGCAAAATGGAGGAAGTAGGGGAAAAGCATCTCGTAAATCACTCGGTCGAAGCGTGCCCGTTTACCTGTACTGGGGGGATGATACCTATCGCCTGATGCAGGCGGTGCAGCAGTTGCGCGACCAAGTGCTGGATCCCCACTGGGCTGCTTTTAACTACGATCGCCTGCCGCCGGAATCCACGATTGCCGGGCTCAACCAAGCCATGACCCCGCCGCTGGGATCCAACGCCCGCTTGGTTTGGCTAGAAGAGACGACGCTCACCCAACATTGCCCGGAAGATCTGTGGGAAGAAGTGGAGCGCACACTGGCCCAGTTACCCCCTACCACCCATCTGCTCTTGACCACCAGCAATAAACCCGATGGGCGCCTGAAATCCACCAAAATCCTCAAGAAAACGGCCATTGTCCGCGAGTTTTCCCAACTGGCCCCTTGGGATGAGGAGGGCATTCTCCAGCAGGTGCAGCGGGAAGCTGAACAACGGGATCTGGCCCTCAGCCCGGCAGCCGCCCAGAAATTGGCCGAGGCGGTGGGCAATGACTCCCGTCGCTTGGCGATGGAATTGGAAAAGCTGGCCCTGTTTACGGCAGGTCAACAGGATCCCATTTCTCCTGAACAAGTCGAGGCGTTAGTTCCCGCCAGCGCCTACAACAGCTTTCAGTTGGCGGGATCCCTGCGCAAAGGGAATCTGGAACAAGCCCTACGCATCTTGACCCATCTGCTGGATCACAACGAGCCGGCCCTGAGGATTCTGGCGGTGTTGGTAGGCCAATTTCGCACCTGGCTATGGGTGCGGCTGCTGCTGGATCAGGGAGAACGGGATCCCAAAGTCATCGCCCAGAAAGCAGAAATCGGGAATCCCAATCGGGTTTACTTTCTGCAAAAAGAGGTGGGATCCCTGAAGACCACAGCTTTACTGAAAGCAATGCAGCAGCTTTTGCAATTGGAATACAACCTCAAGCAAGGACAGCCGGAACGAGATGCCTTTCAAGAAGCGCTGATCCAAATCGTGGCTATATTGGGTGAAGGCCGAGCTCAGAGCAAGTAGAGCAGAATAAACAGCACAACCCAAACCCCATCCACAAAGTGCCAGTAGATCTCAGCAGCTTCGACGCCAAAATGATGTTGAGCGCTGTAGTGGCCGGGTTTAAAGGAGCGCCAGAGCACTGCCAGAATAAACAGCAACCCTGCCAGCACGTGAAGACCATGAAACCCCGTTAAAACATAGAAGGTGCTGGCAAACAAATTGGTGGTGAGGCCAAACTCCAGGTTGCTGTACTCATAGAGTTGCCCTGCCAGGAAAACCGCCCCCATCAGCGCTGTGAGGGCAAACCACAGCCGCAGACCCCTGACATCATCGGCCTTGATGGCCGACCCAGCTTTGTGAATGACGAAGCTGCTGGAGAGCAAGATCACCGTGTTGATCCCAGGCAAAAGCAATTCCCGCTCTGGGGTTCCCTCCGGCGGCCACACCGGGGCGGTGAGGCTATAGGCCAGGTAGGCCATGAACAGCCCTAGGAAAAGACAGCCTTCTGCCACCAAAAACATCAAGATGCCAAAGACGCGATGATCCGGGTGCTCAGCATGGGCAGTGTGGGCCCTTGAGTGGCCAACCATCAGCGTTTCAGAGGCAAGGGATCCTTGCATATTCCTTTCCACCTAAATTCCTGAATTCCTGAGACTTCTTGAGGCTGTACAAGCAGCCCAGCCAAGACTGGAATACCCAGTGAGCAGGGGATCAGCCGCCCACCGGGCATCCGGCCTGCTAAGAAGAAGTAGGCTCCGCTTCCGCCAGTGCCAGCTCCCGCAAGGTTTGCAACTGAGCAGCAAAGTAGTCCAGCGTCTCCTTGCTGTGCAAGCCGTAGTCGTAGGGGCCAGTTAGCAGAATGGGATCCCCATAGAAGTTGTGGGCAGGCGGCGGCGAAGCAGTCGTCCACTCCAGGGTGAGAGCCTGCCAGGGGTTGTCTCCCGCCTTGGGCCCGGCCACCCAGGAGTAGATGGCGTTAACCAAAAAGGGCAGGGTGGAAATGGCCAGAACAAAGGCCCCCACCGAGCTGATCCAGTTGAGGTCGGCAAATTGGGGATCGTACTGGGCCACCCGGCGGGGCATCCCCATCAGGCCCAGCTTGTGCATCGGCAAGAAGCACATGTTAAGGCCGACAAAGGTCAACACAAAGTGCACCCGCCCCCAAAACTCGTTCAGCAGCCGCCCCGTCATCTTGGGGAACCAGTGGTAGATGCCGGCATAGATCCCAAAGACGCTGCCGCCAAACAACACGTAGTGTAGGTGGGCCACCACAAAGTAGGTGTCGTGAACGTGGATATCCAGAGGCACCGAGGCGAGGATAATCCCGCTCAAGCCGCCGATCACGAACATCGAGACAAAACCCATGCCAAACAGCATGGCCGAGCGGAAGTGGATTTTGCCGCCCCACAAAGTGGCCAGCCAGCTAAACACCTTGATCCCAGTGGGAACGGCAATGGCCATGGTGGCGATCATGAAGAACACCCGCATCCAGTCAGGGGTGCCACTGGTGAACATGTGGTGAGCCCAGACGATCAACCCCAAAAAGCAGATGGCCAAGCTGGAATAGGCAATGGCTTTGTAAGCAAAGATGGGCTTGCGGGCATGCACCGGCAAAATCTCGGAGATCATGCCAAAGACCGGCAAGATCATGATGTACACCGCCGGGTGGGAGTAGAACCAGAACATGTGCTGGTACACCACCGGATCCCCGCCGCCGCTGGGGTTGAAAAAGGCCGTGCCCGCCAAGAGGTCAAAGCTAAGCAAAATCAATGCACCGGCCAAAACTGGCGTTGCAATGAGGGTAAGAATAGATGCTGCCAGCATGGCCCAACAAAACAGCGGCATGTTTTCCATCTTCATGCCGGGCATGCGCATCTTCAGGATGGTGGTGATGAAGTTCACGGCTGCCAGGATGGAGGAGGTTCCTGCCAGCAAAATGCTCAGGATCCAGAGTTCTTCCCCCACCTTGCCGCTGATCAAGCTGAGGGGGGGGTAGGAAGTCCAGCCGGCAGCCGGAGCCTCTATGAACAGGCTGGCCAAAAGCAGGATCCCTGTGGGCGGAACCAGCCAAAAGGCCACTGCATTCAGCTTGGGGAAGGCCATATCCCGCGCCCCGATCATCAGCGGTACCAGGTAGTTGCCAAAGCCCCCCACCAAAGCAGGCACGATCCACAAAAAGATCATGATCGTGGCGTGCAGGGTAAAGGCACCGTTGTACCGCTCAAAGCCGAGAAAGTCGGCCTCTGGAGTAGCCAGCTCTGCCCGTACTGCCGTCGCCAGCGCCCCTCCCACCAAGTAGAAGAAAAAGGTGGTCACCAAGTACTGGATCCCGATGACCTTGTGATCGGTGGAGAAGGTAAAGAAGCGCCACCAAGGCTCAGCAGGAAGTTCCAGCTCAACCTTCGGTGCAGCAACAAGTCTTGAGCTGTCTTGCAGCTGGGTCATTGCACAAAAGCTCCTATATCGCGTTGGCAGAATGTTGTTCCCACAAGCGCAGGCCAAAGGGGCGTCAGGGATCCCGGCTAGCCTGCGGAAGGAAGGGATCCAGAATGGGACTGGAGAGACTTCAAATCTGAGGGGGAGACGCCCAAACGCTGGTGGTGGACATGGGCAAAGGCAGACTCGGCCTCAGGGGAGCCTGGCCGAGGAGAGGGATGGACTGGCGAGAAATCTGAAACGAGGGCCAAGGTGCTGCCCTCGCCACGGGCGGCCAAAACTTGCTCCTGCTGCCAGCGCTCGAAGTCTTCCGGCGTATCCACAAACAATTGCCCTGCCATCACCCCATGATAGGGGCCGCACAGCTCTGCGCAGATGATGGGGTACTGCCCCAGTTGAGTGGGCACAAACTCCAGGTGGGTCTCTCGGCCCGGGATCACATCCTGCTTGAGGCGAAACTGCGGCACCCAGAAGGCATGGTTCACATCCAGAGCCGTCATATCCAAGCGCACCCGCTTGTTTAGAGGAAGGTGCAGCTCGCTGGCCACCAGGCCGGAATCCGGGTAGGTGAACATCCAAGCATATTGCATGCCCTGCACTTGGACGACCAGATCCGGCTGGCCCATTTCCTTCCCGGGTAGCACTACAGGGGTATAAGCGTAGCCGGGATCCCCCGCCTCAGCTTCGTGGGAAGACTCCATCGCCATGGCCGTGTGGATATGGCCGCCCACATCGGTGCCCCCGTAAACAGCCTGATAGACATCTATACTGGCCAAGCCCAACCAAAGAATGATCACCGCCGGCACCGCCGTCCACACGATCTCCAACAGCACATTGCCGTGATTGGGATCCCCGTCGCCTTTGTCGCCTCGCCGCTTGCGGTAGCGGACAATACAGTAGAGAAGTACACCCTGTACCACCAAAAAGATCCCTGTGGCAATGGTTATGGTGCTGTTAAAGAGGCTGTCGAACAAGGGGGCTGATTCGGCAGCAGATTCGGGAAGCAGATGGTGGTTTTGCCCGTACCAAAGGCTGGCAAGGGTCAGGAGGATCCCCATACCCACCAAGATGATGTTGCTAATCGCACTCACGACTGCTTTTCCCCAATACAGAGAGCATCTACCCTAGCAGACAATCCGCCCACAGCGTTTGCAGACTACGTTTTCTACTGTTGCCGTTTTTTGTTTTTGTTTACATTGCTTACAGGGCTTACAAAATTTTTGCCTATGGAGCCCGATCCGCTGTGCACGGACTTCCCACCGCTATCAAATACTAGTTCGCGGGGGAAAGAAAGTTGTGTAGACTTATGGATCTCTTCAGGATTGTGTAGACTTATGGATCTCTTCAGGATCTTTCAGGGTGAGCAGTGACGAGGCGGAGCTTTGGTTCCGAGATTTTCGGCAGACCTGTGTAAGGGCGGTACCACATTGAAGGCTGGCTCTGGTTGAGGGTCATCTCTCCAAACAGAGGTTCTTGTTGCCCGCAGACTGAGGTAGGGTGGGATAACCCTGGAAATTGGGGTGGTTTGGACAGGTTTTCTCTCTTTAATCTCTGCTTCTGTTTAATCTCTGCTTCGCTTTCCCCAATGTCTTCTCCCCATTCACTGGCGACCTTGCTATCTGATCCAGGGGATCCCTTGCCGATCCAGACTCCATCAACGGTCTCGGAATTGGCCGGAATCTTAAAGGAGTGCCAAGGGCGGAAAGTGCTGCCGCTGGGGCAGGGGAGCAAGTGGGGCTGGGCCCACTCTGTGGAGCCGGTGGATTTGGTTCTCAGCACGCGCGGCTTACGCCGGCTCATCGACCATGCGGCTGCTGATCTCACCGTCACGGTGGAAGCTGGCATGACTTTGGCGGAACTGCAACACATCTTGGCCGAGCGGGGGCAATGGTGGCCGGTGGATCCCCTCTATCCGGAGCGGGCTACCCTGGGGGGCATTATCGCCACTGCCGATACGGGTTCTCTGCGCTGGCGTTACGGCGGGATCCGCGACTTGCTGCTGGGCATAGCCTGGGTGCGGGCGGATGGGGAAGTGGCCAAAGCGGGCGGGCGGGTTGTCAAGAATGTTGCCGGCTATGACCTGATGAAGCTGTTCACCGGATCCTTGGGCAGCCTAGGAATTTTGACCCAGGTGAGCCTACGGCTTTACCCGTTGCCGGCAGCTCAGTCTGCTTTGCTGGCTACAGGATCCCTGCCGGAGCTGGAGGTCCTGTGTCAGCAGGTGCTGACCGGCCCCGTTAACCCTGTGGGGGTGGATCTCTGGCTAAGGGCAGAGGGATCCCAAGTTTGGCTCAGCTTTCACGGCTCGGAGCGGGCGATTGCCCAGCAGATGGCCCAAACGCGGCGGCTGGCCCCTGCAGGGCTGACTTTGCAGGAAGTGAATCCCGGCTCTCTGTCCCTGCCTCAACCCGGCTCAGGGGCGGTGCTGGCCAAGTTCGGGTGCCTGCCCAATCAGAGCCTGGCAACATTGGAGCAGTTTCAAACTCTATTCCCTGGGGCTCAGGTGCAACTGCACCGAGGCTGTGGGCTAGGGCGGGCTTGGCTGGTTCAGCCAGAAGTGGGATCCCTAATGCAACTGCAACGCTACCTCAAGTCTGCGGGCGGATTTCTCCTGCTTCTGGAGGCGCCGCCAGCTCTGAAGAGGGCTCTTGCCCATGACTTTGGCCCGGTTGCAAGTCTGATGCGCAAGCTGAAGCAGCACTTCGACCCTGCCGGCACCTTCAGCCCCAGCTTGATATAAACATCGCCCTCGCCACCGCTGCTTCCTCGGGATCCCTCTGGCCAAACGTCTTGTTCCGGTGCATGATAGATCTATAAGAAATTGAAACATTTCTTAACATCACTTCTCAGTATCTCAGCGTCAAAGCTAAGAGAGGGATCAGCATGAGCATCGAGTGGCAACGGATACTCCGCGTTGGGGTGGGCTTTTGCCTTGGGCTGTTGATTGCGGTGGGTGGGGGATCCCTGACCTGGGCGCAACCTGCCCTGCCGGTGGTGCCGATGGAGCTGCCTCAGCCGCCCGTGCCGGTCTTGGACTTGGCGGATCAGTTGACCAGCAATCAGGAAGCTCAACTGGCCCAGCATCTGAACAAGTTAGAGCAAGACACCGGCTGGAAGCTGCGGGTGCTGACTCAGTTCGACCAAACACCGGGTCGTCAGGTGAAGGAATACTGGGGCTTGAATGAGCGCAGCGTTCTGATGGTGGCGGATCCCAGGGGGGGCAACTTACTGGCGTTTAATGTGGGGGATGCTGTGCGCGAGATCTTGCCACGTACCTTTTGGATTGAGCTGCAATCTCGCTTTGGCAACCAATTCTATGTGCGGGAGCACGGCACCCAACGCGCCATCCTGGAGACCGTTGATGTCTTGGATCGCTGCTTTCATCAGGGGGGCTGCCGTGTGGTGCCCGGCCTGCCTCAAGAGCAGTGGATCCTAACGCTGGTGACCTCGATTTTGGGCGGGATTGTCTTCGGGTTTGCCGGCAAGCCCCGCCATGCGGAGGAGCTGTTTAACTGGCGTTGGGCCTTGCTCATTTCTCCCCTGTGGTTCATTTTGTTCGGGGCTTTCGGTATCGGCCCGGTGGTCACACGCACGCAGGATTGGATCCCGGTGTTGCGCAACGTCTTGGGGTTTCTGGCAGGGGCTTTGGTGATCTACCTGGCTCCCATTGCTCGCCCGGCAGTGGATCAGCAGTAGCTGACTCGTGAAGTCGGCTGGGCGTCCTTCCCTGCGAGCCCCAGTTCGCAGGGGACAAATGCTAGAATCGGTGAGCAGAAATTGCTGATGTAGCTCAGTTGGTAGAGCACTCGACTTGTAATCGAGCGGTCGTCAGTTCGAATCTGACCATCAGCTTCTGGTGCCATGGAACTTGGCTCTGCTGTCTCCTCTCGCTGAAGCCGAACTCAGCTTCTACACTGGTGGTTAGATTGGCATTAGCGGGATCCCTGAGCCTTACCGGCAAAAGGCCAAGGCCGTTCCCTGCTCAGTTTGGCATACCTACTCAGCCGATTGGGTTGTTCTCCTGATTCTTCTTGGATGTCTATGTCCGGTCTCCCAGCCGCTACGGTTCGTCGATTGCAAAAGCTGCCCCAGGTGCCCTCGGTGTGGGAAGGGGATCGCCACAAGCTCTCAGGATCGCCACCCATGGGATCCCAAACGGAAGGGGAGTGCATTCTTTGGGTAGATGGCGTTCAGGGCGTGGTACGGGCCATGGAAGTGGTGCCCGCCGATTCTGGCTTTGAGCCGATGGTGCGAACCTTGATTGTGGCCATGGAGCGGCCCCATGCTGCCTCACCTGCTCGCCCCCAGAAGATCATCGTGCGGGATCGAGAGGTGCAATTTTTCTTGCGCGGCATCCTGCACGAGCTGGACATTAAGGTGGAATGCCAGCCGGAATTGCCTCTAATCGATGAGATCCTTCAGAGCTTTGAAGAGGCCAACGAACGGATCCCTCCCCCTCTGCCGGAACACTATGTTGAGTTGCTGGCCGGCAAAGCCCTTACCCTCTGGCGAGATGCTCCCTGGGATTACCTAGAGGATCACCAAATCCTGGCGATCGACCTAAATCACTGGGATATCCAAACCCTTTATGTCTCGGTGATGGGGCGGTTGGGCATGGAGTATGGGGTGCTTTTTTATCGCTCGCTGCCCTCTCTTAAACAGTTTCGCCAGGATGCGGGCCAGCCGGATACTCCCGAAGAGATGGAGGAAGCCTTCCTCAGACAAGATTGTCTCTATCTCACATTCCAAGCTCGCAATCCTGAACTTAACGAACTGCCGGATCTGGACTTGGCAGAGTTGGATCCCGAGGAAATTGAGCCGAACTTTGGCACCATTCACCCCCTGGAAGGCTTGCGCGTGACTTTGCAGGAGGACGAGGCAGCGGTCTTATCGGTGGCCCTGGAAGCCTTGCATCGCTTCTTCAAGCAGTACCACCGCAAGCTGGAAGATGACTTTCGCTCCTATCAAGGTCGGTACCGCATTCCCAACCCCCAAGAGAAGGGAGCAACCCTTTCGGTGCAGGTGCGCACTCTGCCGGACGTGGCTGAAGAGCTGCTGGAGCTGGAAGGGGAGGAGGAAGAACCTGCCCAAACCCTGCTGCGGGATGATTTGGTGCCGGAAGGGGCGCAGATAGGTCTGGGGGTCTTGCCGTGGACAACGGTGGAAATGCTGCGGCGCACGGGGCAATGGCATCCCCTCCCCCAAAGCAAGCTGGTGAAAAATGGAGAAGGGCTGCCGGTGGTGATTGTGCGCACCTCTCGATCAAAAGCAAAGCAGCTCATCGAGAATTTGCGTGGGGAAGGCGGGCCCCAGGGCGTTTGTTTCAACACAGGGGTGGATCCCTTCGATGGCGATCGCTACGACTTGGAAATTGTGCAAACGGGCAATCGCGATCTGCACCTGTTTGGAGAGTTTCCCGAAGATGATCCCGTTCACTCCATGGCTCGCAAGCGCTGGGAGCGGCGTTGCCGGGATACGGGTGGCTATTGCGGCTTGGTGGTGGCGATGGGGGTGAATTCTACGCGCCCAGAGCTGCAAGTGCGCCACATTCTGGCCTTGTTTGAGATGCAGGCTTTGAACCCAACGGGACTGGGACTGGGGCCGATGGTGCGAATTAGCCGAGAATTGCCTTTGCCTTGACCGTCCGGACGGAGGCAGGCCAGGTGCTACCGGTAACCTGGGCAACTTTCTCCCAGCCGGGATCCCTTCTTTCTATCTCTGGCAGGTTTACCGGGCGGTGATCCGGTTTCTCCAGGGATCCACGCTATCTTGGCTCTGGTTCTCTCCTGGGTGCTGACCGGCAAAATAGCTCGACAAAGCATCTCGACAAAGCATCTCGACAAAGCATCTCGACAAAGCATACAGTGGCCCTATCATCTGGGGGCTCTGGTATTGACCCTCAGTTTGTGGCAAGTGCTTGGAGTTTAGGGCAAGGGATCCCAAGTATCCTGCCGCCGCAGGGTAGCTTGTCGCAGCCGAGCCAAGTTGGCCGATCCAGTGCAAAAGGCAGCAATGCGCAGCTCCTCGATCACGGCGCGAAAGGTGTCCACCACTGCCTGCATCTGTCCTTGGGAGACGGCGTGTAAAGCGGGGGCGGCCATACCCACCACATCGGCTCCCAGACGGATAGCTTTGGCCGCGTCGATGCCATTGCGGATGCCGCCGCTGGCCACCAGGGGTAAGTCCGGCAGCAGGCGACGAATTTCCAGCAGGGACAAAGCCGTTGGGATCCCCCAGTCCCTGAAGCTGTGGGCAATGCGTTTTTTGAGAGCATCTGTTTGGCGATGGGCCTCCACCTCGCTCCAACTGGTGCCGCCCGCCCCCGCCACATCCAGGGCCGCCACACCGCATTCGGCCAGCCGCTGGGCTACCTTAGCACTGAGGCCATTGCCCACTTCCTTCACCACCACCGGCACCGGCAACTGCGCCACCAACTGTTCGATGCGGCCATACAATCCACGCCAGTCGGGATCCCCTTGGGGCTGAACCGCCTCCTGGAGAGGATTGAGGTGCAGAATCAGCGCATCCGCCTCGATCATCTCCACCGCCCGTCGCGCCTGCTCCAACCCATAGCCGTAGTTGAGCTGAACGGCACCCAGGTTGGCCAGCAGCAGAATATTCGGGGCCACTTGGCGCACCTGGTAAGTCCGGGCCAGCTCTGGATGTTCCAAGGCTGCCCGCTGGGATCCCACCCCCATGGCAATGCCCAACTGTTGGGCAGCGGCGGCCAGTTGTCGGTTTAGCTCATGGGCAGCCTCTGTTCCCCCCGTCATGCTGCTGATGAGCAGGGGTGCCTGTAGGCGTTTTCCCAAGAATTCGCAGCTTAGGTCGATCTCCGGCAACAGCAGCTCCGGCAGCGCCACATGCTCAAAGAAAAACCGCTCAAATCCGGTGCGGATCCCTTTGGCAGCCACATCCTGCTGCAGAACAATGTCCAGGTGATCCTGTTTGCGCTCGGAAATGGGGGGGAGAGAATCGGCCATCATGTCAGCAGTGCGGAGCACCTTGGTCTTGGTAGAGATTGTCAGTCTATAACGCCGCGCGCTGCCAAAAGCGAACAGCATTGCCCGTTCGCGCTAGCGGGACGGAGTCTAAGGTGACTCGCTATCTACTGGGACAGCAGTGCGGTTCCCGGTAGGGTGCCGGAGGCATAGCACTGTCGCGTCAGCGGTGCGGTTCCCGGTAGGGTGCCGGAGGCATAGCACTGTCGCGTCAGCGGTGCGGAGCACTATGATGTGGGCGGGATCCCAACCGAACAGCCATGCAACCCTTGCACATCTTGCTGGCAGAAGGCAACCCTCATCTGCGCAGCTTGCTGTGTTGGCATTTGCAACAGGCCGGACACCAAGTTTGGGAAGCAGAGACCCTTCGCCAAGCAAAGACTCTGCTGCAACACCAGCCCATTCACCTGCTGATTTTGGATGCGGAGCTGTCCAACCGCGGCGGGCTGCAACTGTGCCAGTGGGCCCATCGCCAGTACGATCTGCTGATTTTGCTACTCTCCCACCGGGGATCCGAAGCGGACATTATCGCCGGCCTAGAAGCAGGAGCGGACGATTACCTCACCAAGCCCTTCAGTATGCAACTGCTGGATGCCCACCTTCTAGCCTTGGCTCGGCGACGACAGCGGCATATTCCTCCCACCTTTCTGCAGTATGGGGATCTCAAAATTGACCTGGTGCAACGGCGCGTTGCCCTGGCCGGGGAAGGGATCGACCTCACGCCTCAGGAGTTTAGCCTGCTGATGGTGCTGGTGCAGGCGGATGGGGATCCCGTCTCTCGTCTAGAGCTGCTGGAGCGAGCGTGGCCGGATTCCACCGATAACCCTCGCACCGTCGATACCCACATCCTCTCGTTGCGCAAAAAGCTGGAACGGGATCCGCGCCAGCCCAGCTTGATCCACACAGTGCGCAATGTCGGCTACTGCTTCGGTCTCAACCCCCCGCTGCCTCAGGAACAGAAAACCGTTTCAGTGGCTGCAGGCGTTTCGGGATCTGGGCCTCAGCGGCAGCGTCGTGGAGTTGCAGCGTCAGGGGAGGCACCTGCAAATCAATCAATCAAATCCCGCTAGGCAGATTGCGCAGGATCCCAGTCGGGATCGCTCAGTTGCAGCAGAGACCGGCGCACCCGCTGCTCCAGAGCCAGGTTGTGATGTTGGCGGCTGACCTGCAGAGCTGCTTGCAAATCCGAAAAAGCTGTCGCTTTATCCCCCATATTCCAGTAGGCCAGCCCTCGTCCGTACAACCCATACTCGTCGGAGAGGTCAATCCGGTTCATGTCCGCTTCCAGGCGAAAGGCCCGCTCGTAGTCATCTAAAGCCGCTTTGATCTCCCCCAGCGCATAGAGAAGGTTGCCCCTGCTGTAGAGGACGTTGGGCTGTTGGGGTTCTATTTCTAGGCTGCGGCTGAGGTCGGCAATGGCCTCGTCAAAGTGATCACCACAGGCATAAGCCACACCTCGCTGGTAGTAATGGGCCGGGCTGGGATCCCAGTCAATAGCCTGCGACCAATCGGCCAAAGCCGCCTCCCAGGTGCCCAGGTAGCTGTGCAAACGGGCTCGCTGGGAATAGGCAAGTGCTGAGGTGGGATCCAGGCGGATGGCTTCATCCAGGTGGGCTAGGGCCAAAGGCAGGGATCCCTGTTGCATGAGCAGGTTGGCCAAGCTGAGGTGGTGGGGGACATTGGGGTGTAGGCGCACCAGCTCAGCAAACTCCGCCGTTGCTCCCTGGAGATCCCCCTGAGATTGACGAATCAGCCCGCGATAAAAATAGGGTTCTGGTCGCCGCGGGGCCAACCGGATCGCCTGGCCGAAATCCTCCAGGGCCTGGGGAACTTGGCCGAGGGCAAAGTAGGCTTCTCCCCGCAAAATGTAGGCGTTGGCCAGGCAGGGATCCCGTTGCAGAGCCAAGCTGAGCTGTTCAATAGCCCCCAGCAAATCCCGGTTCAGCCACCGTTCTCGACCACGGTTGTAGGCCAAGATGGCCGGACGGGTAAAGGCAGAGATGGCGGCTGCACCCACCAGGCCCATCACTGCCAAAAGACGATCCTGCCGCCAGCTGGCCATGCTCCCCAGCAACAGGGCAACCGCAATCAAAAGGCGCAAACCGGCAGAGTCGTGGGCTCTGAACATACTGCTCTGCACCGCTGTTACGAGCGTATCCTGTTTTTTTAATCTGCTCGCGAGCTTCTGATACATTTACGCTGAACACTGCTGAACATCACTGTTCAACTATGCAGCGATAGCATTCTGTTTGTTTCCATTCGCGTCAGCGGGACGGAGTCCGAACAGAATGGCGGTATCCCGCAAAGCTTTGAGTAGAATACCCAAAGCGCAGTTTCCGTGTCGTCTTACTACCAATTTTCTGCTTTGCTTTGGCTACCATGTTGGCAGACTCGAAAGTAAACAGAAAGATCAACTGGTAGTAATCCGTACTGAACATATTATACATTATTTTCAGTATAGTTGAGCTTATTATTGACTAGAGTCATGCTCTCTGATTCTGCCCGATTTGGCAGCGAAAAACGCCGAACAGCTCAAGCCCAAAAAGCTCCCGTAGCTCACTTGGATCAAGAGTAGAAAGGGGATCCCCGTGCTCCTCCCAACCCTTTAGCTTGTGGGGGTGTGGGGGTAGCTAAGCCCCGCACTGTACCCGTAGCGTCAGTGTCGGGATACAGATACCCCCACATGGTGTATGATGAGAGTAGTTGCACAAAACGGCTTTGCCGGAATCTGGTGCAGCTACGCGGTGGGACATCCCGTGTCTGCTCGCAGAGGGTTCTTGCGTAGGCTCCCCGATGAAGCGAGAAGCCCACACTGTACCCGTAGGGTCAGTGATGGGAGTATGTCACGCCCAGAGCATCAACCGCAGCTCATAGGGATCGTGCATATCGGGGTGAAAGGGCAGCAAGCGGATGGCTAACCCTTGCAAGCCGCTGGCCTCATAGCAAATCTGGCCGGAGAAGATGGCCCGATCCTCCACCGTCTCCACATAGCGCAGGGAGATTGCCTGTCCTTTCTGAATCTGGCCCTCATCATTGACCGGCCCCTGGTAAGCTTGCACGATCACATCCTGAGGTCGCAGGGATCCCAGCCGCACTTCCACCGTCACGGTGAGGGGATCCCTGGCCATCACCACTTGGTCATCCTGTGCCAAGGCAAGGCCGGCAGCGGCAGCTTTCTTCGGGGTTTCGATCTGGACGTTGAGAACCTGGATGTTGTACCAATGCTCCTGCAGGTGGTTTTGCCAACGAACGAACTGGCGGGCCGACTCGAAGTGGTCACGGCGCATGCGGTCGAAGTAGTTGCTGAGAGGAATGTAGGCTCGCTGGACGTACTCCAACACCATGCGCTGCGTGCTGAACTGGGGGCAATTGAGGCGAATCGCCTGCTTCATGCGCTGGATCCACTGATGGGGTAGGCCATCGCTGCCGCGCTGGTAGAAGAGAGGGGCAACCTCTTGTTCCAGCAGGTCGTAGAGGGCATTCGACTCCACCTCATCTTGATAGGCGCGATCCTCATACTCCTCACCGCGGCCAATGGGCCAGCCGGTCTGGTAATAGTCAGCCTCGTCCCACCAGCCGTCCAAAATACTGAGGTTCTGTCCACCGTTGGCTGCCGCCTTCATGCCACTGGTGCCGCTGGCCTCCCGGGGGCGCAAGGGGTTGTTCAGCCACACATCCACCCCGGCCACCATCAAGCTGGTGACATACATGTCGTAGTCCTCAATGAAAACCAAGCGCTGGCGAAACTCCGGCTGCCGCGACACCTGCACGATCTGGCGGATCAGCTCTTTGCCGGGTATGTCGCGGGGGTGGGCCTTGCCGGCAAAGATAAACTGCATCGGGTACTGAGGATGGTTGAGCAAAGCCTTGAGCCGTTCCAGGTTGTGGAACAAAAGGGTGGCCCGCTTGTAGGTGGCAAAGCGGCGGGCAAACCCAATGGTAAGCACCTCCGGGTTGAGGGCCTCAGAGGCCCGTTGGATCTCAGCCGCTGAGGCAGCCCGTTTCTGGAGCTGTTCCATCAAGCGCTCGCGGGTAAAGTTAATCAGGCGGGAGCGGCTGCGCTCGTGGGCCCGCCACAATTCCCCATCCGGAATCCGATCCACCTTTTGCCAGAGGGGATCCGAAGGAGGAGCCTCTGCCCAATCCGGCCCCAGGTAGCGGTCGTAGAGGGCTTGGTTCTCCTCCCCCACCCAGGTGCGGACATGTACCCCGTTGGTGATGGAAGTAATCGGCACTTCTTCCAGCGGGATCCCAGGCCACAGCCGGCTGAACATCTTGCGGGAAACCGCCCCATGCAGCTTGCTCACACCGTTGACAAAAGAGGCCATGTTGATGGCCAGCACTGCCATGCTGAAGGGAGATTGGAAGTCGCCAGTATTTTCCCGTCCCAAAGCCAAAAAGCGCTCCCGGCTCAGGCCCATCTGGCTGTAGTAGAAGCCGAGGTAGTAATCGATCTTGTCGGGCGGGAATAGGTCGATCCCGGCGGGCACTGACGTGTGGGTGGTAAACATCTGGCTGGACTTGGCCACCTGCCAGGCCTCTTCAAAGCTCAGCCCCTGCTCCACCATCAACAGGCGAATCCGCTCTACTGCCAAAAAGGCCGAGTGCCCTTCGTTCATGTGGTAGACGGTGGGATGGATGCCAAGGGCCCGCAAAGCCCGCACGCCGCCGATCCCCAGCATGATCTCCTGGTGGATGCGCAGATCTTGGTCGCCGCCGTACAGCTCATCGGTGATGTCTTGGTCGTACTGGCTGTTGGGCTCGATGTTGGTGTCCAGAAGATACAGGGGCACCCTCCCCACCATCACCTTCCAGATGCGGGCGAACACCTTGCGGTTGGGATAATCCACCTCAATGCGAATTTCGCGGTCCTCCGCATCTCTCTGCAGCTCCAGGGGCATGTTAAAGAAATCGTTAACTGGGTAGCGTTCCTGCTGCCAGCCGTCGGGGTTGAGGTACTGGCGAAAATAGCCCTTTTGGTAGAGCAAGCCCACGCCCACCAAGGGCAAGCCCAGATCGCTGGCCGCCTTGAGGTGATCCCCGGCCAAAACCCCCAAGCCGCCTGAGTAGAGGGGCAGACAATCGGCCAAACCAAACTCGGCCGAAAAATAGGCATAGCATTCCCCCTCCACCGCTTGGGCCGAACGATACTTGCGGTACCAAGTGTCTTCCTGCAGATAGCTCTGCAGTTGTTGGCTGGCCCGTTCCAACTGGGCCAAAAAGCCGGGATCCTCCGCCAATTCATCCAGCCGTTCCTGCCGGATCCGACCCAGAAGAGCCACCGGGTTGTGGGCACAGGCATCCCACAGATCGGGATCCATGCGCCGGAATAGGCTGCGGGTTTCTACGTTCCAACTAAAATGCAGGTTGTAAGCCAACAAGCGCAGACTTTCCAGCGGAGTAGGCAGGTAGGGAGTGACCTTAAACGTGCGTAGCGGCTTCATAAAGACTGGGAGGAGCGTTGTTTCCACTGTCAGGCTACCTTGCCCTCAGGCTGAGGGCGTGGCTTTTTAACTTGAATGTCGATTTGTAATCCAGTGGATGCCGAGCTGTAATCCAACGGCTGCTCGAACTCCCTCAGGGCTTCATTCAAGATGGATCCGACTGCCCCACTGGCCGATACGATCGCTGCCATTGCCACTGCGGTGGTGCCTGAACAGGGCAGCGTGGGGATTGTGCGCCTTTCCGGGTCACGAGCCCTTCCCATTGTCCAAGCCATCTTCACCCCTGCCCGCCGCAACGCAGTCTGGGAGAGCCATCGGCTCCTCTACGGCTGGATCCGCGACGAGAAAGGCCAAATCCTAGACGAAGCGCTGGCCGTTTGGATGCAGGCCCCCCGTTCTTACACCCGCGAAGATGTGGCAGAGCTGCATTGCCACGGTGGCATCATGGTGGTTCAGGCCACGTTGCAACAATGCCTGCGGCAGGGGGCGCGGTTGGCTCAGCCGGGGGAGTTTAGCCTGCGCGCTTTTCTGAATGGCCGCATTGACCTCACCCAGGCCGAGAGTGTGGCCGATCTGGTGGCGGCCCGCTCCCCTCAGGCGGCCCGGATGGCCCTAGCAGGCTTGCAGGGTAAGTTAGGGGGATCCATTCGCGCCCTGCGCCAGGAGCTGCTGAGTTTGTTGGCAGAAATTGAGGCTCGCCTCGACTTTGAAGAGGATCTGCCCCCCTTGGATGTTGCCGCTTGGCAGGCCCGGCTCCAAGCTATTCAAGCCCAGATCCAAGCCCTGCTGGCCACGGCAGAACGGGGACAACTGCTGCGCACCGGGGTGAAGGTGGCCATTGTCGGGAGGCCCAATGTGGGCAAGTCCAGCCTGCTCAATGCTTGGTCAGGACAGGATCGGGCCATCGTCACCGATCTGCCCGGCACCACCCGCGACGTGGTGGAATCCCACCTGGTGGTGAAAGGGATCCCCGTCCAGCTCCTGGACACTGCCGGCATCCGCGCCACCGAAGATCCGGTGGAACGGCTGGGGGTGGAGCGCTCCCAACGCCTAGCTCAGGCTGCCGATGTGCTGGTACTGGTCATCGATGCCCAAGCGGGCTGGACGGCTGCCGACGCCGCCATCTACGAGTCGATCCGCCATCGCCCCCTCATCCTGGTGATCAACAAAACCGACCTCGCCCCGCCAGAGGGGATCCCTCTCCCCCCCGAGATTGCCCACCGCGTCCCCACGGTTGCCGCCCAAGGGAAAGGGATCCCGGAGCTGGAAGAAGCCCTGGAGCAGCTTGTCACCCAGGGACGTCCCCAGCCCAATCTGGAGATAAGCCTGAACCAGCGGCAGGCCGCTGCCCTCCGACAAGCCCAAGCCAGCCTGGAACAGGTGGGGCAGGCCATCCAAGCTCAGCTCCCCCTGGACTTTTGGAGCATCGACCTACGGGGCGCCCTGCATGCCCTTGGCCAGATCACCGGCGAGGAGATCTCGGAATCGGTGCTGGATCAGATCTTCAGCCGCTTCTGCATCGGTAAGTAGCCCCCTAACTCATACTCATTTTGAGTTTGTGTTACTATGGGCTCAGTTGGGAAGCCGAAGCGGATCCCCGATAATGGAAACACAGTTAGGAGGTTGGCCATGGTTACCGCCGAGAAAACCCGTCTCTACCCCACCCAGATCGATTTGCCAGCAGAGGCTCGCGCGCAACTGGTGGAGCTGCTCAACCAGTCCTTGGCAGACACGTTGGATCTGAAGACGCAGGTGAAACAGGCCCACTGGAACGTTAAAGGCATGCACTTCATCGCCTTGCACGAGATGTTCGACACCTTCGCCGGCACCTTGGAAAACTACGTGGACATGCTGGCCGAACGGGTTACGGCTTTGGGGGGCATCGCCCGCGGCACGGCTCGCATCGTTGCCCAAACCTCCACCTTGCCGGAGTACGATCTGGCCGCTGAAGAGGGTCGGGATCACCTGCAGGCTTTGGCAGCCCGTTACGCTCAATATGCAGCTTCCGTCCGCCGCAACATTGACCGCACCACCGAACTGGGGGATGCCGACACAGCAGACCTGTTCACCGAGATCTCGCGCCAGATTGACAAAGATCTTTGGTTTATCGAGGCTCACCTGCAGGCGTGACGCCAGCGAGGCCAGTCACAGGCAAGTGGATCAAGCAAAATGGGCGTTAACGTTCCCCTCCTGTATTTGGTGGCTCTGGCCAGTATCCTCGGCGTGGCGGGCTTCTTTGTCCTGCGGGAGGTGCTGCGGGTACGGGCCCAGGAAAAGGTCATCCGTGAGCTGCAGCCCCGCCTGAGCAAAGGCAAGGGATCCCCGCAGGAGCACTACGAGTTGGGCAGCGTCTATTTGCAAAAAGGCCTCTACGACCAGGCGGTTGCCCAGCTTAAAAAAGCCCTAGAAGTGGCCGGGGAGAACATTCCCCCCGTCTGCAACGCCCTCGGTTTTGCCTACTTCAGCCAGGGGCAATACGACTTGGCCATCCGTTACTACAAGGATGCCGTGGCTGCGGATCCCGGTTATGTAACTGCTTGGAACAATCTGGCCCATGCCTATGAGAAGAAAAATCTCTATGGCCCAAGCCTGGAAGCTTACGAAACTGCCCTGAAGTTGGATCCCCGAAATGCCATTGCTAAGCGGCGCTCGGAGTCTCTGCGCAAACGGTTGCAGCCCAGCCCCTGAGGATCCCATCTGCAATTCCATCCGCAGAAATACTCTTGACCGCAGCACAGTTGTCCATAGGAGTTGGCTCTAAAGACTCCATCCTGCCTGTGCAGGCACTTCCTTATCCTCTCAAAAGAAGATTGATAATATTGAAATCTTGAGCGCAAATGTAAGATCCGGTATCGTGTTGCCTGGGCTGGTATTATGTCTTAAATAAAACGAGAGGCCATTTCATGGATTCGCAATCGGTAGCACCTGTGGTTTTGGTGATCCTGGATGGCTGGGGTTATCGGGATGCTCTCGATGGCAACGCGGTGCTGGCTGCGGAAACCCCTGTCCTGGATAGCCTTTGGGCTGCCTATCCCCACACCCTGCTGCAAGCTTCGGGTCGGGCCGTGGGCCTGCCGGCAGGACAGATGGGCAACTCTGAAGTCGGGCACCTGACCTTGGGGGCAGGGCGGGTGGTGCCGCAGGAATTGGTGCGCATCAGCGACGCGATAGAGACAGGATCCCTCTTCCAGGATCCCTTGTTGATGCAAGTTTGTCGCCAGCTCAGAGAGCGAGGGGGCCGTTTTCACTTCGTTGGCCTTTGCTCCGAGGGGGGGGTTCACTCCCACATCGACCATCTCTATGGGTTGCTCAAGCTGGCGGCCCAGGCTGAGATTCCGGCCTATGTCCACGCCATCACCGATGGCCGCGACACCTTGCCCCGCGATGGTGCCAGGGTTCTGGCCGCCCTGGAAAAAGAGCTGCAATGGCTGGGCAATGGCGTCATCGCCACCCTGAGCGGACGCTACTACGCCATGGATCGGGATCGCCGTTGGGAGCGCACCCAGAAGGCCTACGAGATCATGACCCAAGACGGCCCTGGCTGTGGACAAAGCGCCGCGGAGGTGATGGAAGCTTTCTATGCCCAGGATCTCACAGACGAGTTCATCCCGCCCACCCGCCTGGCTCCGGGGGCTGTGCAGCCGGGAGATGCGGTGCTTTTCTTCAACTTCCGCCCAGATCGCGCCCGCCAACTTACCCAAGCCTTTGTCTGCCCAGACTTTTCGGGTTTTCAACGCCCCTTGCTGCCGGATCTCACCTTCATCACCATGACTCAGTACGAGGCGGATCTGCCGGTGCAGGTGCTGTTCAAGCCGCAGAACCTGAATCACCTGCTGGGCCAAGTGGTGAGCGAGGCCGGCCTCAAGCAATTGCGCATTGCCGAGACGGAAAAATACGCCCATGTCACCTACTTCTTCAACGGCGGCATCGAGCAGCCCTTCCCCGGCGAAGATCGCATCCTGGTGCAAAGCCCGCTGGTGACCACCTACGACCAGGTGCCAGAGATGTCGGCAGTGGAAGTGACCGACAAAGCGATAGAGGCCATCGCCCGCCGCGAATACAGCCTGGTGGTGCTCAACTATGCCAATCCCGACATGGTGGGCCACACCGGCAACTACGAAGCCACCATCCGCGCTTTGGAGACGGTAGATCGCTGTTTGGGCAGGTTGCTGGCGGCAGTGGTAGATGCGGGAGGCACTACTTTGATCCTGGCGGATCATGGCAATGCAGAGCTGATGTGGGATGAGAACGGCAACCCCTGGACGGCCCACACCACCAACCCCGTTCCCTGCATTCTGGTGGAGGGGGAAAGGCGCAAAATCCCCGGCTGTGGCGGCGATGTCAAGTTGCGCTCCAACGGCACTTTGGCTGATGTGGCCCCCACCCTGCTGGAGATCTTGGGCCTGCCTCAGCCCCCCGAAATGACAGGACGTTCGCTTTTGCAGCCGGCAGAATACACCATCCTCCAGCGGCAACCCAGTCCTGTGGGGCGGTAGGTGCCAGGGATCCCTTACTCCGTCACTGGGATCCCTTCTTGGGCCAGCCATGCTGTTAGCTCTCCCCAGTTGCGATAGACAGCCAGAACCCGTGAGCGATCGGGGTGATAGGGGGCAGCCAAGCGCTCCAACTGCAAAAAGCGGGCCTGGGGAGGGATCACCGCCGCTTCGGGATCGGGGGGAGTGGGTCGGCGCAAGGAGCTGCTGTAGCCGCGGTAGATCAGCACCAGATCAGACTCTCCCTCGCTTTCCACCTCCACCCGCAGCACCTCTTGCGGGTGGTCTTGGCTATAGCGCTCCAAGGCCAAGGGCCAAGGCAGGGCCCTCATGCTTCCAGTTCCCCCTTATCAGTTCCGGGTCGCAGCCGCCAGACAAAGTAGAGGCTGTAGAGCAGGTAGGCCACCAGCCCCCAGGCCCCCACGCTCCCCAGCAGCTCCGGCGATACATTGGGATGGAAGATCTCCCGAAACCCCAGCGGTGGCCCAAACCAAGCCCGGCACTCCTCTGGCAGAGAAGTGCGGAAAGCACAGGGCACAAAGGCCCCCGAAAAGAGGATCCCGGCCCCCATATAACCAGTCAGGCCCCACCGCCAGAGCAAAAAGGCTCGCGCCGCCCAGCTTCTCGACTGCTCGAGAGCAGCACTCCAGTCCCGCCAAAACCAAAGACAAACCAAGATCAACAGCCGCGCCATTGCTCCACTGAGAAAGCTGACGGGCAGGCCCCCAATCATCAGGTACACCGTCACCGCCAAGAGGCTCGATACCCGCCAATAAACGATCAATAGCTGAATCAAGGGCCGCAACCCCACCGCAAAAGCCCAAATCAGCAGCAGCAATGGCATCACCACCGTCAGCGCCACTGCCAAGCGGTAGTCCAGCCAGATTGCATCCACCAGCCAACTCTGGGGAGTCATCCTCACCCTCTGCCACTCCTGCCCCTTAGTATATGAAACCTGGGGGATCCAGGACGGGACACAGAGAGTTACGGAATGTTAACGCCTGCTGACCATCCCCAGCAAAACTTTACACCAGACAGCTTTCAGAAAGTTTTCCATTTTGCCGCTACCGATCCCCGAAAGTGGTAGATTCTTAGCTAGCTCCTCAGAGGAGCATGACTCTAGTCAATAATAAGCTCAACTATACTGAAAATAATGTATAATATGTTCAGTACGGATTACTACCAGTTGATCTTTCTGTTTACTTTCGAGTCTGCCAACATGGTAGCCAAAGCAAAGCAGAAAATTGGTAGTAAGACGACACGGAAACTGCGCTTTGGGTATTCTACTCAAAGCTTTGCGGGATACCGCCATTCTGTTTGGACTCCGTCCCGCTAACGCGAATGGAAACAAACAGAATGCTATCGCTGCATAGTTGAACAGTGATGTTCAGCAGTGTTCAGCGTAAATGTATCAGTATCCCTGTCGTTCGGAAGGCCAGCTGCCTGTCTGAGCGACCAGCGGAGTCTCCTTCAGACCTTGGCCCAACTTAATCTCATTAAGTATTGTTACTTAATCGTGTTATCTTGGGTTAAGGTCAAACCTTGAGAGGCATGACCTCAAAACCATGGCCCGTTCTTCCAGACTCCTCTCTCACAGTTCTACCCGTTGGAAGGCGACCCAGTGGAAGCCCAGACCACTGCCTCCCTTGGAGAATGCACCTCCTTCTCCGAAGCGGGAGGAAGAGACAGGGGATCCAGTTGCGTCAGAGCCACCCCTTGCCCTGGGGAAGCCCGATTTGGCGAGGAAGGTGAAGGGTGGAGCTAGGGGGGCAGCAGTTGCTGGCAGCGGGAGCTATGAAGCGCTGCAGCTGTGGCTGGTGCTGGTTACCTTGGGGGTAAGTCTGGCCATTGCCGTGGGAGTGGCCCTGGTTTACTCTCTGGGGGTAGCTGCCAACTACTTGCTGGGGGCGGTTGTTGGCGTGGTTTATCTGCGCATGCTGGGCCGCGGCGTAGCGGAGCTGGGCAAAAGCCGCAACCGTTTGGGGGTGACGCGTTTGGCTCTGTTTGTCGGGCTGATCGTTTTAGCCACTCAGGTGAAGTCTTTACAGATATTGCCCATTTTCCTGGGGTTCATGACCTACAAGGTCACCCTGCTCATTCATCTTGTCCAGACCTTGACCCGTTCATCTTCTTCTGTGTGATGCCCATGAACCTGTCCTTCTCCTCTCCTCCTCTTTTGGCAGAACTCGAGGTCGGCCATCACCTTTACTGGCACCTGGGCAAATTCACGGTTCACGGGCAGGTTTTGATCGCCAGCTGGATCGCCATTGCCCTGATCTTGACGGTGGTTATCTTGGGCACCCGTCAACTGCAGCGGGAGCCGGCTGGTCTGCAAAACTTTGTCGAGTATGCCCTGGAATTTGTGCAGAGCATTGCCCGTGCCCAGATTGGCGAGAAAAACTTCCGGCCCTGGGTACCCTATGTCGGCACCTTGTTCCTGTTCATCTTCGTCTCCAACTGGATGGGCAACCTCTTCCCCTGGAAGTTAATTCCCCTGCCGGAAGGGGAGTTGGCCTCCCCCACCAACGACATCAACACCACTGCCGGGTTGGCGCTGCTCACCAGCATCATGTATTTCGTGGCCGGCATCAGCAAGCGGGGGCTGTCTTACTTCAAAAAATACATTGAGCCTACCCCGATTCTGCTGCCCATCAATGTTTTGGAAGATTTCACCAAGCCCCTCTCCCTGAGTTTCCGTCTGTTCGGCAACATCCTGGCCGAAGAGCTGGTGATAGCGGTGCTGGTGCTGCTGGTGCCCCTGTTTATCCCAGTGCCGGTGATGGTTCTGTTCCTGTTTACAGGGGCGATTCAGGCTTTGATCTTCTCAACCCTCTCGGCAGCTTACATTGGAGAGGCGCTGGAAGGTCATGGAGGAGGGGATCACCACGATTGATCCCGCTGGTCGGTCGATCCATCTTGAACCTTTTCGGGAGGATCATCTCAAATGGGTCAGCGCAAGGGATCCCTTCTTTTGGTAAGGTTTGTTGGGGCTGACAGATTGGTTCTGAAAGCCGCCGACAAGGGAGTGATTTGAGGCTGTAGTGTATCAGACCCGATCACCTCTGAAGCTCAAGAGACGTTGTTGTTGTGTCAATCACCAAGGAGCATCTCACTATGGATCCGTTAACCTCTGCTGCTTCTGTTCTGGCTGCTGCTCTGGCCATTGGTCTGGGATCCCTGGGTCCTGGGATCGGACAGGGGAACGCCGCTGCTGCTGCGATGGAAGGGGTGGCCCGCCAACCGGAGGCGGAAGACAAGATCCGCGGCAACCTGCTGGTTAGCCTGGCCTTCATGGAAGCTCTGACCATCTACGGCTTGGTGGTGGCTTTGGTGCTCTTGTTTGCCAACCCCTTCGCCTAGTGTCCTACGGGGGCGGGCCGCAGCGATGGCCGAGGTGAGCCATATCCGCCCCCCAACTCGGCCTGACGGTAGACCTAAGTTTCTGTTGGGGTCATAACACCCATGCTCTTCCAAACTCTATTGGCTGTTGAAGCGGCTGAAAAAGGTGGTCTTTTCGATCTGGATGCCACCCTGCCCCTGATTGCCATTCAGTTTTTGCTGTTGGTGGCAGTGCTCAACTCTCTCTTCTATGAGCCGGTTACGCGGGCTATCGACAGCCGCAGCGACTACATCCGCACCACTCAAGCGGAAGCCCAAGAGCGGTTGGACAAGGCGGTGTCGTTGACCCGACAGTATGAGTCTGAGATCAGCCAGGCCCGCTTGCAAGCCCAGCAGGTGATCGCTGAGGCAGAGGCTGCAGCTGCTCGCATTCGTTCCGAGAAACTGGCTGCTGTGCAGGCAGAGATCCAGCAGAAGCTGGAGGCGGCGCGGCTACAGGTCGAGCAAGAGAAGCAGGCAGCCCTCGAACAGCTGCAGCAGCAGGTGGATGCCATTGCCGCCCAGATTACCCAGAAACTGTTGGGCAGTGCTCGTTAGATCGCTGGTTGGAAGTACTTTTGGAGGAGCTTGCGATGCCTGTGTGGAGTTGGGTGGCCGGTTGGATCTTGGCTGTGGCCGAGACCACGGAGCTACTCCCAGAAGCCAAGGCAGGAGAGGGGGATCTCTTGGCCAAGATTCTCGAGAGCAACCTGATCAACATCGCGATCATTCTCACCTTGCTGTTTATCTTGGGTCGCAAAGTGGTGGGAGAAGCCCTGGCCAAGCGGCGGGAGGGGATCCTAGAAGAACTGCGGCAGGCGGAGCAGCGCAAACAGGAAGCCATCGAGAAGCTGGCGGAGGAGCAGCAAAAGCTGGCCCAGGCTCAGCAGGAGGCTGAACGTATCCGCAAGCAGGCGGAAGCCAACGCCGAAGCCCGTCGGCAAGAGTTGTTGGAGCAGGCGGAGCGGGAAGTGGAGCGGCTGCGGGCCAATGCCGAGAAAGAGTTGTCCAGCGAGCAGGAGCGGATTCTTCAAGAGTTGCGTCGGCAGATCGTTCGCCAAGCCCTGAGCAAGGTGGAGCAGGAGTTGCCGCAGCACCTCAACGAAGAGGTTCACCGCAGCTTGATCGAGAGAGGGATCCAAATGATTGCCCGCTAACTCTCAAGGAGGAGAAAGGTATGATCAGCAGCACAATGGCCGAGAAGGTGGTGGATCCCTATGCCGAGGCTCTCATTGCTCTTGGGTCAGGCCAGGGATTGCTGGACACTTTTGCTGCCGATATGCGCTTTATTGCCGAGGTTTTGCGGGCTACGCCGGAGCTGGGCCAGTTTCTCGCCAACCCGGTGATCAAGGCCGAGGCCAAAAAGAACCTGCTGCAGCAAGTATTTGCCGATCAGATCCACCCTCTGCTGCTGAATGCGCTGAAGTTGTTGACCGACCGCCGCCGTATCATGTTTCTCGGGGCCGTCTGCCGGCGCTTTTTGGATCTGCAACGGAAGCTCCAGAACATTGTCCTGGCCGAGGTGACGACGGCGATACCCTTGACGGAAGCTCAGCAGCAGTCAATTCGCGAGCGGGTGATGGACTTCACCCAGGCCAGCGGTGTGGAGTTGCAAGCCACTCAGGATCCGGAGCTGCTGGGAGGGGTGGTCATCAAGATTGGATCCCAGGTGATCGACCTCAGCTTGCGTGGACAGTTGCGCCGGCTGGCCTTGCAGTTGGCCTAAGTTGGTTTTTGAGGATCCCTTCCCGTTACCTTGAGAGGACTGCTATGCCTACCATTCGCCCAGACGAGATTAGCACCATCATCAAACAGCAGATTGAGCAGTACAACCAGGAGATGCAGGTCTCCAATGTGGGGACAGTTCTGCAGGTGGGGGATGGCATTGCCCGCATCTACGGTTTGGATAAGGTGATGGCCAGCGAGCTGCTGGAATTTGAGGATGGCACCACCGGTATTGCCCTCAACCTGGAAGAAGACAACATCGGTGCCGTGCTGATCGGCTCCGGGCGGAATATCCAAGAGGGATCCACCGTCAAATCCACGGGCAAGATTGCCAGCATCCCGGTGGGGGAAGCCCTCTTGGGCCGCGTGGTGGATCCCCTGTGCAACCCCCTCGACGGCAAAGGCCCGATCCAGTGTACGGAGTCTCGCCTGATCGAATCTCCGGCACCTGGCATTGTCGATCGCCGCTCTGTGTACGAGCCCCTGCAAACCGGCATTACCGCCATCGATGCCCTGATCCCCATCGGGCGGGGGCAGCGGGAACTGATCATCGGCGACCGCCAAACCGGCAAGACCACCGTTGCTGTGGACACAATCCTGAACCAAAAAGGGCAGGATGTGATCTGCATTTACGTGGCCATTGGTCAGAAGCAGAGCACCATCGCCCAGGTGGTGGGCATCCTGACCGAGCGAGGGGCTATGGACTACAGCATTGTGGTGGCTGCCGGCGCCGATAGCCCGGCCCCGTTGCAGTGGCTGGCCCCCTACTGTGGCGCCACCATTGCTGAATACTTCATGTACCAGGGCAAACACACCCTGGTGGTCTATGACGACCTCTCCAAGCAGGCGGTGGCTTATCGGCAAATGTCGCTGCTGCTGCGCCGTCCACCCGGTCGGGAAGCTTATCCTGGGGATGTGTTCTACCTGCACTCGCGGCTATTGGAGCGAGCCGCCAAGCTGAGCAGCCAACTGGGAGAGGGATCCATGACGGCGCTGCCGATCGTGGAAACCCAGGCCAATGACGTGTCGGCCTACATTCCCACCAATGTTATCTCCATCACCGATGGGCAGATCTTCTTGGAATCGGATCTGTTCAACGCTGGCATCCGCCCGGCCATCAACGTCGGGATTTCCGTCAGCCGCGTCGGCTCGGCAGCTCAGACCAAGGCGATGAAAAAGGTGGCTGGCTCCATCAAGGTGGAACTGGCCCAATTTCGGGATCTGGAAGCCTTTGCCCAATTTGCCTCTGACCTGGATGAGGCCACCCAAAAGCAGTTGGCCCGCGGCCAACGGCTGCAGGAGTTGCTGAAACAGCCGCAATACTCTCCCCTGTCTCTGGATCAGCAGGTGGCCATTATCTATGCGGGGACGCGAGGCTATTTGGATGACATTCCGGTGGAGAAGGTCTCCAGCTTCAAACAGGGCCTTTTGGCTTACCTGGGCACCACCCATCCCAAGTATGGCGAGATCGTCCTCTCCACCAAGCAACTCACCGACGAGGCAGAAGAAATCTTGAAAACGGCCATCACAGAGTTCAAGCAGAGCTTCGTGGCCAAGGCGGCCTAGGGTGACGCGGATCTCTCCTGGCCCGGATCCCTGTCGACCACCAAAATAGAGGGAGTAGGTTATGGCAAACCTCAAGCGCATCCGCGATCGCATCAAGGCGGTGAAAAACACCCGCAAAATTACCGAGGCCATGCGGCTGGTGGCAGCAGCTCGGGTGCGGCGCGCCCAAGAGCAAGTGATGGCCACCCGTCCCTTCGCCGACCGGCTGGCCCAGGTTTTCTATCGACTGCAGACGCGGCTGCGACTGGAGGATGTCAACTTGCCTCTGCTGAAGCAGCGGCCCATCCAGACGGTGGGGCTGTTGGTGGTGGCCGGGGATCGGGGCTTGTGCGGAGCCTACAACGCCAACGTGATTAAGCGCACCGAGGAGCGGGTTCGCGAGCTGCAGGAGACAGGGCAGCAGGTGCAGCTTTACCTGGTGGGCCGCAAGGCGGTGCAGTATTTCCAGCGGCGCTCCGCTCCCATCGCCAAGACCTACGTGAATTTGTCGCAGATCCCCACGGCGGCTGAGGCTGCCCAGATTGGGGATCAGCTCCTCTCGGCCTTCTTGTCGGAGAAGGTGGACAAGGTAGAGCTGCTCTATACCCGCTTTGTCTCTTTGATCAGCTCCCGTCCGGTGGTGCAATCCCTGTTGCCCCTCGATCCGTCGCGGTTGGCCACTCAAGACGATGAAATTTTTCGTCTTTTGGTGCGGGGTGGGGAGTTTACCGTCGAGCGCAGCAAAGTCATTGCAGCGGTCTCGGCCCCACCTCAGGACATGATCTTTGAGCAGGATCCCGTGCAGATTTTGGATGCACTGCTGCCGCTGTACCTGAACAACCAGTTGCTACGGGCCTTGCAGGAGGCGGCGGCCAGCGAATTGGCAGCTCGCATGACGGCCATGAACAACGCCAGCGACAATGCCAGCGAGCTCATTCGCACGCTGGGTCTTGCCTACAACAAAGCTCGCCAGGCGGCTATTACCCAGGAGATCCTGGAGGTGGTGGCCGGAGCGGAGGCCTTGTAGGGTTCTCAAAGGAGATCCCCTGAGGAGCCGAGGTTGCGTTGCCGCGCCATCTGGGAGTTGAGCAGAACCACCGGCAAAATCCCCACTAAGACAATGGCCAAAGCCGGTGCCCCTGCTTCCGCAAGACGCTCATCGGCTGCCAAGCGGTAGGTTTGCACCGCCAAGGTGTCGAAGTTGAAGGGCCGCAGCACCATCGTGGCCGGCAGCTCCTTCATCACATCCACAAATACCAGCAGCATAGCCCCCAAGAGGCCACCCCTCATCAAGGGCAAATGCACCTGCCACAGGGTGCCCAGGGATCCCTGTCCCAGGCTGCGGGCCGCTTCATCCAAACTGGGGGGAATGCGCAGCAGCGTGGCCTCGACGGTGGCCAAAGCCACGGCCAAAAACCGCACCAGGTAGCCGAACACCAAAGCCGTGAGGGTGCCACTGATCACCAGGCCAGGTGGCTGTTGCAGCACCACCTGCCGCAGGTAGCTCAGCAGTTGATCCAACCACCCTAGGGGAATCAGAACCCCCACTGCAATCACCACCCCAGGCAGCGCATAGCCCAGAGAAGACAACTGCACTGCCAGCCGCAGGCCCCACGGGGATCCCGCCCGTCCTAGCCCCTGCATGCGCAGCCCGTAAAGCACCACCACCGACACGGAAACAGCAATGATAGCCGTGATGGTGGATAGCAGAAAGCTGTTCTGGGCGTAGCTCCAAAAGCGGCGACCCAACTCCCCCTGCCGCAGGGTCATGTGGAGCAGGATCAAGGCCGGCACGACGAAGCCCAGCCCAATCGGGATCCCACAGGCTAGCCAAGCCCCCACCGCCCGGATCCCTTGTAGGCGGTAACGGGTTGGGGTGGGTTTGAACCCTTGGCGATAGTAGCGCGCCCGCCGGCGGGAGACCTGCTCCATCGTTATCAGCAGCAACACCAGCAGCAACAGCAGCGCCGAAAGCTGAGCCGCCGCCACCGGATTGCCCAGGGCCGTCCAGGTGCGGTAGATGCCGGTTGTAAAGGTATCTACCCCGAAATAGCTGACCGTACCGAAATCGTTGAGGGTCTCCATCAAGGCCAGCAGACAGCCGGCCACGATCCCCGGTCGGGCCAGCGGCAAAGCCACCTTGAAAAAGCTGGCCCAAGGCCCGTAGCCCAAGGAGCGGCTTACCTCTAAGCAGGCCACCGATTGCTCCTGAAAGGCCAGCCGGGCCGAGAGGTAAACATAGGGATAGAGGGTGAGGATCAGCAGCAGGATCGCCCCCCACAACGAGCGAATGTTAGGGAACCAGTAGTCGCCGATCCCCCAACCTGTTACCCGCCGCAGCCAGATCTGGAAACCGCCGGTTACCTGCAAAAAATCGGTGTAGGCGTAGGCCAACACATAGGTGGGGGCCGCCAGGGGCAGCACCAACATCCACTCCAGCCAGGCCCGCCCCCAAAACTGACACATGGTCACCAGCCAGGCAGTGCCACTGCCCACCAGGATGACCCCCGCCGCCACCCCTGCCATCATCACCAGGCTATTGCGCACATAAAGCCCCAAGACCGTATCGGCCAGGTGCTCCCAAACCTGCCGCTCGTCCGCAAAAAGGCTGAGCAACACCGTAAGGACAGGAACGAGAATGAGACCGCTGAGGGTCAGAGTCAGAAGCGCCCAGCCGTTCAGAGGAAAGAAGCCACTTCCCGGCAGAGATTTGCTCAACAACTTCAACCTCATCTCTTTGTCCATCTCAACAGGCGGGAGCTACCTCTTGAGCAACTCCTGGGGAAGAAAAGGGGATCCTCCAGGGATCCCCAACCAAGTTTTCTCTCAAAACAAGCTCTTGGGCAGCTTAACGAAATAAACGATGTTCTCGTCTTGCTTGTTACCAAGGTAAGGCATAGTTTTTTCTTGAACCGCGCCCTTTTCCAAGACGATGCCAAAGTCGTCGTCGTTAACTATCGCTAGGGTAGTTGAGTTGAGAATGGCCAACCCCTCGGGCTTGTCGTGGGGATAATTGGGGATCGACATAATGTCAAATACTTCTTCTTTGTTTTCTGTGGTCAAAAGCAGATCCCGCTTTGGAACAGGAGCCTTTTCGGGAAGGTTTTCAATTGCCTTTGCCGGGCTATTGGTGTAGAAAGAAGTTAAAGAAAGCAGGAGCAAGAACAAGCCTGCTGTTCGCAGTTGTTTCATTTGGCAAACCTCCAGAAGCTTTTGAAAAAGAAAGACAGGACGCCTGAGCGGCCTCGAACGGAAGCAACGCCGTCCTAGAGTATCGACGCTTGGCCAAGAACCGTCAAGCTGCTTAACGTTCACGGCGTCAAGCAATGAAAGGCTGCACTCAGGGCCTGTCCTGGAGGCCTGATCTACTTCCAACCGGCCCGATCCATTACCTTTAGGGCATCAGGGGTGACGCGGCCAATGCTGGCGGCGTTGATCGTATCTTCCTTAAAGGTGCCAAAGCTAGCCACCAACGAGTCGATCTCAGCCCCGGGCAGTACCGGGTACTCATTGTTGCTCTGGGCAAAAATGGCCTGCGCCTCTGGCCCGGAGAGAAACTCCAAAAATTGGATGGCCGCGTCTTTGTTGGGAGCTGTTTTCAGAATGCCGGCCCCGCTGATGTTGACGTGGGTGCCACGATCCTGCTGGTTGGGGAAGAAGACGCCGATTTTCTCGGCTACGGCGCGCTCTTCTGGATTGTCGGATTTGATCAAACGCGGCAAATAGTAGGTGTTGGCCAAAGCCACGTCTCCCACCCCGGCGGCCACGGCCTTGATCTGATCTATGTCTCCCCCTTCCGGCGGACGAGCAAAATTGGCTACTAAACCCCGTGCCCATTGCTCTGTTTCCGGGATCCCGTGGGCCAAGATGATCGAGGCCGTCAAGGATTGGCTGTAGACGTTGCTGGAGGAGCGGGTGAGCACCTTGCCCCGCCATTTGGGGTTTGCCAAGTCCTCATAGGTGGACAACTCCTTGGGATCCACCTTGTCTTTGTTGTACATGATCACCCGCGCCCGCTTGGTGAGGCCAAACCAGTACCCCTCTGGATCCCGCAGAGACTCGGGAATATTTTTGGAGAGCGTCTCCGACTGGATGGGTTGAAACCAGCCCTCGTTCTGAGCCCGCCACAACCGGGCAACATCCACCGTCATGAAGATGTCGGCGGGGCTGTTGGATCCCTCGCTGCGGATGCGCTCGATGATCTCATCGGCTTTGCCCTGCACCCAATTCACGGTAATGCCCGTTTTCTGCTGGAAAAGTTCGTACAATTTCTCGTCTGTGCTGTAGTGTCGCGAGGTGTAGAGGTTCACTTCCCGATTGGCGCCATGGGCCGGACGCAGAAGAGACCCTGCTGCCAGAGCCGCAGAACCTAGCGTGGCTCCACTGACAAATTGCCGTCGCGATAAGCGCATACCCAACTCCTAAGTTCAAAAACATCTCAAGAGACACAGCTCCACCGGCCAGGCTCTCTCTGAGAAAGCACCGGAAAGCCAAGCCCAAAGGACAAAGACAGTCCCCGCAAGCCTCACTCTGTTGGCTCTTATCTTGGGCCAACCTTATTGAGACTTTTATTCAAGAACTTTGCCTTGAGGCAATGATAGGAGATCTCAAGTACCAGGTCAAGCTCTTGGGAGTTGTTCTCACTTCTCACCCTTTGGGATGAAACTGGGTGGCTTCCCCTTGTCCTCGACAGCGCCTGAGATGGCCAGCAACGCAGCCGGTCTTGTTGAGCAACGGGTCTCTACCCAGGGCTTTGCGGTCAGCGGTATTGACAGCACTCGCGAAAGCTGAAGAGGCTTCGGGTATAAAGGGAGCAGGGTAGATGACAGAGCTATGGTGAGCTCCCTTTCGAGATCGCCTCATGCACAGGTGCAAGAGAATAGCAGGGATCCAGGTGTCTCTATCCTGGTCTGCGGCTACAACGATTTGGTGGAGCATGACTCTAGTCAATAATAAGCTCAACTATACTGAAAATAATGTATAATATGTTCAGTACGGATTACTACCGGTTGATCTTTCTGTTTACTTTCGAGTCTGCCAACATGGTAGCCAAAGCAAAGCAGAAAATTGGTAGTAAGACGACACGGAAACTGCGCTTTGGGTATTCTACTCAAAGCTTTGCGGGATACCGCCATTCTGTTTGGACTCCGTCCCGCTAACGCGAATGGAAACAAACAGAATGCTATCGCTGCATAGTTGAACAGTGATGTTCAGCAGTGTTCAGCGTAAATGTATCAGGTCTCGGCCGATTGCCACTAACTGGGGCTATCCTTGCGCCAACTGGCCCAGGACTATGACCTGGTGATCTTGCTGCATCGCTCCCGACCGGGGAAACCCTGTGTTTTTCCCAAGATCTGGCAAAAAGAGGGCAAGACCCTGTTGAAAGAAGGCGATCAACTCTATGTGATGGGAACGGTGGGATCCCTGATTCGCTTAACCCAAGGACGGCCTCTTCCCCCAGAGCTGTATCAGGTGCGCCTCCTAGAGTATCGCAACCCCTATTTTGAAGAGGAGATCCTCTCGGCTTTATCGTTCTACGCACGCCTGCCCAAAACGGCCCTGAAACCCCTATTGGGCTGTCTGCCGGCGGTGGTGAGCCCACCCCTTCCCCGCGACAAGGCAATCAAGTTAGCCCGCCAACTGCGCAAAATGAGCACTGAAGTGCAGGTGTTTGCCCAGGCGCAGCCTGCCCATTGGATCCCTGCAGCCATGAACGAAAACAGCGAGAGTAATCTGAATTGATTTGGACACTGTTCTGTTTATTGGTCTATTCTGCACTCCGTAGTCCAAAACATCTCGTTATGGGCAGTTGGACATTTAGGAGATAGGCTTTTCGGCTGCAAGTCGCACAAAGCGATTTTGGTTGTAGAGCTGCTGAGCCACCACCGCGAAACCCACCTTCTCCAACAACCACACCAGGTCTTCGGCGCTGAAGCGATTGTGCTCGTAGAAGTGGGTAAACTGATCCAGCAGCGTTTCCAAAGGCGTGTCCGACTGGAAGAGTTGGGCCTCTGTATCGGCATCGAAGTAGAGGCTGAGCGGGGCGCGCACCCAATCCACCAGCAAAAATCGCCCCCCCGGCTTGAGTAGACGCAACACCTCCTGCAACAAGCGCAAGGGCTGCACCATCTCGTGCAACACCACCACTGCCTGAGCTGCATCGATGCTGTTGGCCTCAAGCGGCAAGTGAGGGTCGTGCAGGTCGGCCTGCAGCAGCTGGATTCCAGGGATCCCTTTCAAATCTGCCGCCGCTCGCTCCAACATGTAGGGCATCACATCCACCCCGATGAAGTGCCCTCCGGGATAGCGTTGCGCCCACTGACCCAGAGCAAACCCCGGCCCGGTTCCCAGATCCAACAAGCGCGGTGCAGGAGGCAGACAGGGCTCGATGTGCATCTGCCAGAACTGCCAAAACGCCTCGTTAAAGCGCCCCGGAGCTGTTGCCAGCATGCGCTCGCAGAAGCTGGGGCCACGGTGGTGCTGGTAGAGAAGCTGAAAGGTATCGAGGCCGGTCTGGGGCATGGCTGAAGATTGTTGAGAAAATTGCTAGAGGGATCACCAGAATTCGCTGATGGGCTGAAAAGAGCATCGGGGGATCCCCAAAAGTAAGGCCTAATGTCGGCCTAACGAGCAGTGGGAGCGCTGGAAAAGTTGGCAATGCCGGTCTCCAGGTCGCTAAAGCAGGTCAGTACCTTTTCCATGGAGGTGAGGTTGAGGACGAGGGCCACACTTTCCGGCACGCAACAAAGGCTAATGTTGCCCCCGGCAGCACGGCACTTGCGCAAAGCCGAGATCAACACCCCCAGCCCAGAGCTGTCCATAAAAGTGACCGACGACATGTCGATCAACATATTGGGATAACCGAAATCTAAAACCTGCTGGAGCAATTGCCGAACTTCTGAGGCGGCCTTGGCGTCAAAACGACCTTCCAGGGGCACAATTGCCAGTTTTTGCCCTTGCGGAGTTTCAGCAGTACGGATGCGCAGCTTGAAATCCATCGTTTCCAGTGAAGACCTCATGCCCCACCTTAACACCATCCGCTACCGCCCACCAGGAAATCTTGTGAAGATCCCCAGGGACAGCGCGGCTCCCTCCAAAAACATCTGCCCTCTCGCCCCCAGCTCCTCTCCCAACAAGCCAGAGGGAAGCCGTGTAAACCTATGAAGTAAGAGCCGCCCCAGAGCTTAGCAGGAACTCCATCCCCCGCAGGGAAGGGATCCCGCCTCGGCCACCCATCTCAGGTTCCAGCCAGATCTACCTACAGCATGGGCTGCAGGGTTAAAGCCTCCGAGTCTATGGAGGGAAGGGACATGTGCAAACGGGGACGGTGCATAGAGAGCAACTGGGCCAGCCGCTTGCGCAGCTCAGTACGGGGCACAATCGCGTCGATGAGCCCTTGGGCCAGCAGGTACTCGGCGGTTTGGAAGCCTTCTGGCAGCTTGCCCTTGCCGATGGTTTGCTCGATTACGTTGGGCCCGGCAAACCCCACCTGCGCGCCCGGCTCGGCCAGGATCAAATCTCCCAGCATGGCAAAGCTGGCAGTTACCCCGCCATAGGTGGGATGGGTGAGCACGGAGATGAACAATTGTCTGGCGTCGCGGTGCCTTTGTAGGGCGGCTGAGGTTTTGGCCATCTGCATGAGGCTGAGGATCCCTTCCTGCATGCGGGCTCCCCCCGAAGCCGAAAACAGGATCAAAGGCAGGTGATCGCAGGTGGCCCGTTCCGTGAGGCGGGCGATCTTCTCGCCTACCACCGAGCCCATGCTGCCGCCCATAAAGCGAAAGTCCATCACCCCAATCGCCACCGGGATCCCTTCCAGGCTTCCCAACCCTGTCAGGACGGCATCCTTGAGCTGGGTGCGCTCCTGGTAGGTGGCCAAGCGCTCGGAGTAGGGCTTTTGGTCGAAAAAGTGCAGGGGATCCGTGGGAGCCAGGTGTTCGTCCAGGGGCTGCCAGGATCCGGGATCCAAAAGCTGTTCCAGACGCTCTGGGGCTGTAATGCGGTGGTGATGCCCACAGCTGGGGCAAACTTGCCAGTTTTGCTGCAGATCCTTGGTGTAGGTCAGGGTGTCACAGGCAGGACACTTTTGCCAGAGGCCATCGGCAATTTCTCTCACCTGACGCTCTTTGTCGAAGGGGCTGCTACCTGTCAGGTTCAGAGAGGTTTGTCTGCGCCGTTCCGCAAACCAATCCAGTAGAGACATAGCTGTTGAAATATCCTCCCTACTCAGGGATGTCGAGAGCCCTGCCGGTGAGCTGCGAAACACATCTCAACGTTCTCAAGCTATCAAAGAATCGCCCGACTGAAAATAGAGACAACAGCAAGCGATGGAGACTCGGTGGCAGGTGCTGACCACAGGGGATGGATCCCTGACCTTTTTCTCGGAAGAGTTTGGACAGGCTTTTCACAACGTCAGTGGTGCCGCCCAGGAGGCTTTGGAGAAGTTTGTCCGCCCTTGCCGGCTGGATCGGCTGCCTTTGGAGCGGGATCCCGCCCAGCCCATTTGCCTTTTGGATATTTGCTTTGGCTTGGGCTACAACTCCGGCCTTGCCCTAGAAACCATTTGGCAAATCCGGCCCCACTGTTCTGTAGAAGTAATCGGCCTAGAGCGATCCCCGGAAGTGCCTCGCCAGGCTTGGCAGGCGGGGGTGGGATCCACCTGGAGCTTTGGGCAAGAATGGCAACACTGGATTGAACAGGGATCCTGGCAATCGGAGCGCTGGCGCGGAACGCTGCTGTGGGGCGATGCCCGGCAAACGGTGTTGCAGGTGCCGCTGGGGTGGGCAGATGCGGTGTTTTTGGATCCCTTCTCGCCTTCTGTTTGCCCAGAGCTGTGGACGGTGGATTTCCTGCGGGCCGTGGCTGAACGGATGCGACCAACCGGCATTTTGGCCACCTATTCCTGTGCAGCGGCGGTGCGAGCGGCTCTGTTGGAAGCAGGGCTTTTCATCGGCTCTACCCCCCCGGTAGGTCGTCCTTGGCCGGGGACAGTGGCCTCGCCCCAACCTGACCACCTGCCGCCCCTTTCCCCCATGGAGTGGGAGCACCTGAAAACTCGCGCTGCCGTGCCCTACCGGGATCCCACCTTGAAAGGAGATAGAGCGCAAATCCGTCTGCAACGCCAACGGGAACAGCAGGGATCCCCTTTGGAGCCCACTTCTGCTTGGAAACGCCGCTGGCCTGTGCAAGCCTAGAGAGTGGCGTTGCCGGAGTTCAGATCTGGACAACTTTTCCCAGGATTGCTGCCCGAGTGTATCCAAGACACCTGCGCTATTCCCGTACCCTTACGCAAGCCACCATTTCTTGACAAAGTTAAGCTAGGATGAAACTTTTCTGCTGTGAATGCCATGTCCTCTGAGGAGTCCCTCCCGCTGACGCGAGCAGCCTCTGCCGGTACGCTGGTTGCCCTTTGTGCTGAACAGCACCGCGTCATCCTGCAGTTTTTGACTCGCCTGTCTCGAGCGCCGGAGTTGGATCTGGAGCAGCGACGCCTCTGTGTACAAAGGTTGCGACAGCGCCTCTCCCGCCACATTCAACTGGAGCGCCATGTTCTCTACCCCCTGCTCAGGTCGGCTCTCCAGGCGGATCCCCACCTCAGCGCCCAAATTGAGCGGCTGGAGCAACATCTGCGGGATCAGATCCCGGAGCTGACGCGCTTTTTGCACCAATCAGAGCGCACCCCGCAGCAGGTGGATCCTTCTGCTGCCCTTCACTTCTATCGGCAATTGCGGGCTCAGTTTGATCAGGAGGAGAAAATCTTGCATCCCCTCTTTGCCCAGCATGTTTCTCCCGAAGCAGAGCAGCAGCAGTTGCGTCTGTTCCGCAAACGCCTACAGGCCAGCGCTGCTTCCAATCGCTCTGCACATAGCCGTCGCGTTGCTTTGAATGAGCTGGAACGGCAGGCGATAACCCGCCCTGTCTTGCCCAACGAGCGTCTCTGGTCGCTGCAGGGCAACACTGTGCAAATGTCCGCTCCCTAGTCGACGACGGTCTTGTTGTTGGAGGCTAGTGGTGGTATTTTTGCTGCAATCGGCTCCCTGACCCCAAAACCATGCAGCCCTGGGATCCCGAAACCTACGTCGATCAAATGGCCCAACTGCTGCAACTGCCCCTGCATCCTGAACACCGAGCAGGGGTGATCGAAAATTTTGCCCGCTTTCTGCCCATTGCTCAACAGGTGCTGGAGTTCCCGTTGCCGCCGATAGTTGAGCCAGATCCCACCTTTGACCCTCAGCCATGACCGGGGATCCCCATCTTCTCGGCAGCGCCGACGCGGTCTCCATTGCCAGGGCTGTCCGCCAGGGATCCGTGAGTGCCCAAGCGGTGGTGGCCGCCTGTCTGGAGCGGATTCGCCGGCGGGATCCCCAGCTCAATGCCTTTACAGCTGTCTTGGAGGAATCGGCCTTACAAGCGGCGGAGCAGGTGGATCGACAGGTGGCTCAAGGGATCCCTGTAGGCCCGTTGGCAGGGGTGCCTTTTGCCGTCAAGAACTTATTTGACGTGGCCGGCCTCACCACCCTGGCTGGCTCGGCGATCAACCGCGAGAATCCCCCGGCCATCCAAGATGCAACGGTGGTGGCTCGTCTCAAGCAGGCAGGGGCAATCTTGGTGGGCACCCTCAACATGGACGAGTACGCCTACGGCTTCGTCACCGAAAACAGCCACTACGGCCCCACCCACAACCCCCACGATCTCAGCCGCAGTGCGGGGGGATCCTCCGGCGGCTCGGCAGCTGCAGTAGCAGGAGGTTTGGTGCCTCTCGCCCTGGGCAGCGACACCAACGGCTCGATTCGGGTACCGGCCTCTTTGTGTGGCGTCTACGGCCTCAAGCCCACCTATGGCCGTCTATCGCGGGCAGGAGCGGCTCTGTTTGCCGCCAGCTTTGACCACGTGGGCCCCTTGGCCCGTTCGGTGGCCGATATTGCCCTCAGCTTCGATGTCATGCAAGGGCCGGATCCCCAAGATCCCGTCTGTACCCGGCGTCCTGTAGATCCCACCTTTGGGCAATTGGGGCAGGGGATCGAGGGCTTGCGCATCGCGGTGGCGGATGATTACTTTGCCCGAGGGGCAGAGCCCCCCATCTTGGCCGGGGTAGAAAAGGTGGCCCAAGCCTTGGGGGTCGGCCAGACTGTGCGGATCCCGGAAGCCCAGCGCGCCCGTGCCGCCGCCTTCCTGATCACGGCTGCTGAGGGAGCCAACCTGCACTTGCCCAACCTGCGAACTCGCCCCCACGACTTTGACCCGGCCACCCGGGATCGCTTTTTGGCCGGAGCCCTGTTGCCTGCCAGTTGGATCTTGCAGGCGCAGCGCTTTCGCCGCTGGTATCGCCAGCAGGTGCAGGCCATTTTTCAGGAGATCGATCTGTTCATCGCCCCCACCACCCCCTGCTTTGCCCCCTTGCTCGGCCAAGAGAAGATGGTGATCGATGGGGTAGAGGTTCTCACTCGGCCCAACCTCGGCCTCTACACTCAGCCCCTCTCGTTTATCGGCCTGCCGGTGCTTTCAGTGCCGTTGCGCGAGAGCGGATCCCTGCCCTTTGGCGTACAACTGGTGGCCGCCCCCTATCAAGAAGCCAAACTGCTGCGGGCAGCCGCCTATTTGGAGAAGCTAGGGATCCCCAATGCCCAGCCGGTCTGAGCCATGAAGAGCCCTACTTTTGCAGCACATCTAGCGCTAGAGCTCGTGGGCATCTTCTCATGAACACTAAATATGTAGATGAACCGGTTGTTTGGTCAAGACAAGATTTCAATTGCTTTTGAGGAGCCGCTTTAGTCTCTGTGTAGCCTGTGGGTAACGTCTGAAGCTGTATTTGGGCAGACTCTTTGGCCTTGGCTCGCAAGAGAGATCGAGGCACTGGATATTAAAGTAAAATTAAGCCCCCAGTTGTTGTATCGAATGCCTCCTTTTCCGGGCTTGGCCAATAGAATGAACAGCATAAAATAGACACGGCACCCCCACCTGGACTCTATAACCCTATGGATCATCCTGATTCTGTGGCTCGGCGCTACATGAAACTGTGCGAGGCCTATCTCTCTCTCAACGAAGCCTTCGACAGATTGGATCAGTCCCACAGCCACCTACAGCGCCACTTCAAACGACTCCTTGGCTATTTCAGTGCTGCCCAACAAGCTCTGGTTCAACTGCCGCTCTTGCAACAGCGGATTGAGCAGAGCGACCGCTGGATGAACTCCTTGCGAGAAGAACTGCAAGCCAAAGAAGCCCGGCTTGGCGAGCTAATCGCCAACTACAACCAAGTCTGCGGCGAGCTGGACTCCACCAAAGCAGAACTGTTGGGCGCTCAAGCACTGATTGAGAAACTGGAAGCCGAAAATGCTCAGGTTTTGGAACGCTTGAGTCGGCTCGCCAACATGGAAGAGGAAATGGCAAACTTGGCGGAACAGCTAGCCCAAGCGAACGAAGCTCGTCAGCAGATGGAGGCTCGAAATCGCGAGCTGGAGCGAGCTTTGGGAGACCGGGATCAGCACATTTACAGCCTGCAAGAGCGATTGGCACAATTGGAGCAAGAGATGGCCTTCCTGAAAGCTCAGCGGGATGAGGCCCAGCAAGCTGCACAACTGGCTATGTCTCGCGCTGAGCAGGCGGAAGCTAGGCTGAAGGTGCAAACCGAACAAGTTCAGACTTTGCAAAATAAGCTCCATCAAGCCGAGGAGCAGCTGGCCATGGTAACCCTGAACGAGCTGGAGCTCCTGCTCAGCCATAACTCGATGAACCTCTTGCAAGAAGCGGAGCAGGCTGCAGAAGTAGATGCCCAGGTGCTGGCAAGCGTACCGGCCTCTCTGGCCGAGGCGGAACACATTCTGCTGGAGATCGACCAGTTCATTCAGTTCATTTTGGCCTACTCGGAGCCCATGAAGTCGCAGGCTGCGTGACATACTCCCGACGCTGTAGCTAGCTTCCCGCAGGGTTGCTACGCACACAGCGCGGGCTTCTCAGCTAGAAATTGCAGGAGCCCCGCACTGTACCCGTAGGGTCAGTGCCGGGAGGAATGCGCTTTGATGAAGTACAATGGACTTATGAGCCAAGTCCTGACCGTCTCCTGTAAGCTCAAGGTGTTCCCGTCACAAGCCGCCAAATTGGACGCGACGATGGATGTCTTTGTGCAGGCATTGAACTGGGTCAACCAGAACACGCCGGAGAAGATCGTCAACGCGGTCAAACTGCAATCCCTTTGCTACTACGAGATTCGAGCCCGGTTCGGCTTGTCCAGTAACTTGGCTCAACAGGTGTGCAGACGGGTGGCAGGCGCTCGCAAAGTGGCGAGACAGCGCAACCGTCCGGTTAAAGAGTTCAAGCGTAGGTTCGTTACCTACGACGCACGTATCTTTTCATTCCGCGAGAAAGACTGGACGGTGTCGCTGACCACGGTTGATGGAAGAGAACGCTTTGAGCTAGCCATTGGCAACTACCAGAGGGGAATGCTGGCTGGCTCTAGCCCCAAATCGGCCACCCTAGTCCAGCGGAAGGACGGCTCCTACTCCATCCAGATTTGCGTAGAGAAAAAACCACCCAAGCAACAAGATACCGACAAGGTGATCGGGGTGGACTTGGGGAGGACAGATATTGCCCATACGTCAGAGGGGGACAATTGGAATGGACAGCAGTTGAACAGAGTCCGCGACCACTACTCCAAGCTGAGGGCGGCACTCCAACGCAAAGCCAGTAAGGGCACCCGCAGTTCGCGGCGCAGATGCCGTCAACTGTTGCAACGGCTGTCTGGCAAGGAGAGACGCTTTCAGGCGTGGGTCAATCATCGCATCTCCAAAGCTATTGTCTCTAGGGCAAAAGCCACAAACAGCGCTCTTGCTCTGGAAGACTTGACAGGGATTCGGGAAAGGGTCAATCAACAGCCACGCAGCAAGACAGAGCGTAGGCGGGCAAATAGTTGGGCGTTTTATCAACTCCGTCAATTTTTGGAGTACAAGGCTCTGCGTGCGGGGGTTGCTCTGATTCTTGTTCCGCCTGCCTACACGTCGCAGACCTGCCACCGGTGTTTGCACATTCATCCCGACCCTGCGCAATCCTATCGCAGTGGAAAGAAGTTTAAGTGTGGACACTGTGGATGGGAAGGGGATGCGGATTTGAATGGTGCGAATGTGATTGCGCTCTTGGGGGCTGCTGTAAACCAGCCTAGAGGTTCGTGGTTGGCTTGCCAACTGCAGGGCTACCGAAAGCCTGCTCTGTACTGCGAAGCAGTCAGGGTCGGGTAGTTTACACATTTCCTGAGCTTAAGGACTACGTCCCGCTGACGCGAAAAGGACGGGATGCCCCACCGCCCTGTAGAGTAGTGTGTAGTGACTAGTCACTAGCCACTAGCCTTTTTATTGCTTCATGGAGTGGGGTGACGGCTTCGGTTTTGCGTGGGTATGTTGACCCTGCGCATACAGCGCGGGGCTTCTCGGCGGTTTAGCTAAAATAGGCTAGAGAGCAGCTGCAAGACTCCGCAGGGTTGCAAAGCAACACCCCAATGGGGAGATGCCCATCTTCTCATCACCAGAACAAACTCTACCCTGCATCCTTTGAGCGGGCCAACCCAACTGAAGCTGACAACTTGAGCGCATGAAAGCCGTAGTCATGAGTGTGCCCGGCGGGCCAGAGGTTCTGCAGCTCCGAGAAGTACCTGAGCCCCAAATTCGCGGCGAGCGGGAGCTGCGCATCCGTCTGAGGGCAGCCGGCGTCAACCCCATCGACACCAAACTGCGGCAACGGGGCACCTTCTATCCAGAGGAGATGCCCGCCATTTTGGGGTGTGACGGTGCCGGCGTTGTGGAAGCCGTGGGATCCGGAGTTAGGCACTTTACAGTGGGAGACGAGGTGTACTTCTGCCACGGGGGTCTGGGCAGGCAGGCGGGGAATTACGCCGAGCTGATCGTGGTGGACGAGCGTTTTGTGGCTCCCAAGCCCAGAACTCTGAGCTTTGCGGAGGCTGCTGCTGCCCCGCTGGTGCTGATCACCGCCTGGGAAGCGCTTTACGACCGGGGGCGTCTCCAGGCCGGCCAAAGTGTGCTCATCCACGGGGGAGCGGGTGGAGTTGGCCATGTGGCCATTCAACTGGCCCGTCTACGGGGATCCAAAGTGGCCACCACCGTGAGCACCCCGGAAAAGGCGGAGTTTGTCCATTCCCTAGGCGCCGGCTTGCCCATCTTCTACCGGCAGACAGACTTTGTGCGCGCCGTTTTGGACTGGACAGGGGGAGAGGGGGTGGATCTTGCCCTAGATACCTTGGGCGGCAAGCTATTGGAGCAGACCTTCCCCGCAGTGCGCGTGTACGGAGATATCGTCACCCTGCTGGCTCCGGCTCCGGAGACGGACTGGCGGGTGGCCCGCGACCGCAACCTGCGGGTGGGATTTGAGCTGATGCTCACCCCGATGCTGAAAAGCCTGACCAACGCCCAACAAAATCAGGCGGAAATCCTCAGGCAATGTGCCCGCCTCATCGACCAAGGCCAACTGCGGATCCAGCTCAGCCACACCTTTCCTCTGGCCGAAGCGGCTGCCGCCCACCGGTTGCTGGAGCAGGGATCCGTTCTGGGCAAAATTGCCTTAACCATCCCCGAGTAGGCATTCTGGAGAAAGCCCGTTGAGGATCTGCCCATGGTTGCTCCTCTCACCCCCCACCTGCTGGAGAACGAGAGCTTCTACGAAAATGCCCTCTGCTGGCTAGGGCGACCCCAGACGGCCTATCGACTGTTGAGCGAAGCAGTTTTTCCTGCCATCTCCTCTTGGGTGCGGGGGGAGGTAGATAGCCACTCTTTTAACCACTGGCAACTGGAGGATGTGCGCACCTTTCTGTATCCGGTGGTGGCTCTGGGGGATCAAGAAACCCTTGTTCTCTCCAGTGAAGCCCTGCTCCTCTGCGGCATCGGCAACTATTACAACCCCTGTGACTTGGCCATTGTGGTGTTTGTACAGCAGCCCCAAGAGCTGTTCAGCCAACTGATGCAGCGCATTCGCCGGGCCGAAGCCACTATCAGCCGCGGGCCAGACGTGCGCATGCTCTCGGAACAGGTGAACCTGGCCAAGCGCGGACAAGACTACATCAACACCAAATATCTGGTCTGGCCCTACGCTCTTTCCGGTGCTGCTCAAGATACGCTAATTCAGCAGGGGATCAGCCTCATCCGTCTTTCCCCCCAAGAAGCCGCCTTGCCCTTTAAGGAATAGGTGGAGGACAATCTGCTCTGTCGGCGGAAGATAGGGATTCCCGTCCAAGCCCTTTTTCCATCTCTATCGTTTTTCATGGTCGATACCCACCTGCCCCCCTTGATCCAAGCGATGCTGGATCCCGCCTTCTACCCTCATCCGGTACAGGATCCCATTCGGCTTATTCAAACCCACATTTCCTATATTCTGCTGACAGGCGACTATGCCTATAAAGTGAAAAAGCCTTTGGACTTTGGCTTTTTGAACTTCACCACCCTGGAGAGGCGGCGCCACTTTTGCCAAGAAGAGCTGCGCATGAACCAGCGCGGTGCTCCCGGCCTTTATCTGCAAGTGTTGCCCATTGTCCAGACCGATGGCCGATTTCAGTTCAACAGCAGCGGCGAGCCCATAGAATACGCTCTGCAAATGCGGCAATTTCCCCAAGAGCAACTGTTCAGCAACCTGTTTGAGCGGGGAGAGCTAACGCCGTCCTTGATGGAGGAGCTGGGGCGGGTGGTGGCGACGTTTCATGCCCAAACCGAGACCAACGACTACATCCGCAGCTTTGGCCGGCCAGAACGGGTGCGAGAAGCCTTTGACGAGAATTACGCCCAAACCCAGCGCTACGTCGGCGGCCCACAAACAGCTCAGCAATATCGAGAAACCCAAGCCTACACCGATCGCTTTTTTGCTGAGCGGCAGGAGCTGTTTCAACAAAGAATAGAACAAAACCGCATTCGTGAATGCCACGGAGACCTGCACCTAGGCAACATCTGTTTTTGGGAAGGGAAGATCCTGCTTTTTGATTGCATCGAGTTTAATGAAGCCTTCCGCTTTGTGGATGTCATGTACGACATATCCTATGGGGTGATGGATTTGGATGCCCGCCATCGCCCCGATCTGGGAAACGCCTATTTGAACACTTACCTGGAAGAAACCGGAGATTGGGAAGGGCTGAAGATCTTGCCTATTTACCTCAATCGGCAGGCCTACGTGCGGGCCAAGGTCACCTCTTTTTTGCTGGAGGATCCCACGGCAACAGAGGAAGCTAAGGCCACGGCCTTCAGTACCGCCGCCCGCTATTACCGTCTTGCCTGGGAATACACCCTCCCCAAGCGGGGGCAGTTGTTCCTGATGTCGGGATTGTCGGGATCCGGCAAAAGCACGGTAGCCCGCCACTTGGCCCGTCAGCGGGGAGCCATTCACATTCGCTCCGATGCGGTGCGCAAGCATTTGGCCGGGATCCCTCTGCGGCAACGGGGGGGGCCGGAGGTTTATACCCCGGAGATGACCGATAAAACCTACCGCCGCTTGGTGCAGTTGGGAGTAGAGCTGGCCCAGGAAGGCTACACCGTGATTCTGGACGCCAAGTTTGACCGGCAAGCCCTGCGGGGGATGGCCATTGATCAGGCCCAACGCCAAGGGATCCCACTGCGCATCCTCCACTGCTACGCCCCTGAACCTGTTTTGCGGGAGCGCCTGCAACGCCGCAGCCCAGCTCCTCAACCCCTCTTGGCCCCAGCCGGCTGCATCGATGGGGATCAGCAGCCCTCTGCCGACATTGCCGATGCCACCGCCGAGATGCTCTCCCAACAGCAGGCCCACTGGCAGGATTTTTCCGAGTCGGAACGGCCTTTTTTAAAGGTTTTGGATACCAGCCAAGATTGGCCATCTCAACTTCAGCAGGTCTAGATCTCGACTCAAACTGCACAAAGTCGAGAGAATTAACATCAGCAAGATGGATTTTGCCGTTTCTGGGCTAGAGGATGACAGCAGCTTTTGTTGTGCAGGGATCCCTTTCCAAAGTAGCGGTAAAAATTGGGTCTAAAGCCCTGCCCTATCGCTACGCAGTTCGCCTCGGCGGGCCATAGACCTGAGAGAGACGGTAGGCTGAGGGGCATGTTGACGTGTCTGTGCAGGCCCACCCTTTTCCCATCCCACTCGACCAGAACTGACCACGTGCAGGAGGATCCCACGGTGAGCGATGTAACTCCAGATGACCTACGCCTGATGCTCCTGTTTGAGGGCTTTCCTCCTGAGAGGCTAGAGCCTCTGGCCGGGCAAATGTCGTTGCGCTCCCACCCGGTCAACCAGGCCATCTTGTTACAAAATGACTGGGGTAACGCCGTTTATTTCATCCTGGAAGGGTGGGTCAAGATTCGCACCCATGATCTCGAAGGCCGGGAGATCACCCTCACCATTCTTGGTCCAGGGGAAATCTTCGGGGAAATGGCTGCTTTGGACGAAGCGCCTCGTTCCACCGACGTTGTAGCCCTAACAGCCACCAAAGTCAGTTGTCTGTCGGCCCAACACTTCCTGGCTTTTTTGGCTTCTGATCCTCAGGCCGGCATCCGCCTTGCTCAGCTCATGTCGCGCCGCTTACGGCAGATCAACCGTCGTCTGCAGTTGCGCGAGGCCAGTAGTACGGCCCGTGTTGCCGATATCCTGCTGTTTTTGGCCGAATCTCGTGGCCGGGTTAGCCGGAGTGGTGTAGAGATCCCCAACTTGCCCCATCGGGAGCTGAGCAGCCTAAGTGGCCTAGCCCGGGAAACGGTCACTCGCGTCCTGTCCAAGCTGGAGCAAGAGGAGCTGATCCGCCGGGATCGCAACCGAGATGTTCTCTGCATCCCCCAGATGGAGGCTTTGGAGAAATTGATTGGCTAAATTGGGGGCGCCACCAGTTGTCAAAACCCCCCTCGACATCGTAAGATAGTAGGTCCAAAGCCGGGATAGCTCAGTTGGTAGAGCAGAGGACTGAAAATCCTCGTGTCACCAGTTCAAGTCTGGTTCCTGGCATCTGGTATGAGTATGCTGAGGCGGGCTTGGGTCAACGACCTAAGCCTTTTTGCTATGTCGGTCTGGGGAGTTCTGCTCTTCTCTCTTCACGTGTATGCACATATAGCCACACAGCTCCGGGACTGAAGAAAATTGTTGTAGGAATCCTCACCTCAAGCATAGGCAAGTTATAATCCCGGCAGCCTCTGTGGAGATTGCTCTCTTATGTCTGTAAAGCTCCTGCCTCAGTGTGAGAACTTGAAAGAGCAGGTTGAAGCTATCCTGCAACTCTGGCATCAGGATTCCACTTTTTCAGGCAAGCAAGATACCACTCGGATTCAAGCTTCCCTCAGCAAAGCTATTTCTCCAACCTTCGAGATTGTCTTTGCCGGTGCTTTCAGTGCTGGCAAGTCTATGCTAATCAATGCCCTCTTAGAAAGAGAGCTTCTCTACAGCGCCGAAGGGCACGCCACAGGGACAGAGTGCTACATTGGCTACGCAGAGCCAAATGCTGAGAGAGTGGTGCTCACTTTTCTCAGCGAGCAGGAAGTGCAAGAACAGATGACCGCCTTCTGCGCTTTCCTAAACTTGGCTCCGTCACTCAGCAGGCTGGAAGACACTGCACTGAATCCCCTGAAGGAGCGTGCTGAGGCTATTATTCAACAGGAGGGAGGTAAAAGCAAGTCAGAGCGGGCAAAGCAGGCAGATGCCCTCCGCTTGTTGATTACAGGTTTCCAGCAGAACCGGGACAAAATTCACCCTACCGAGAACAAAGTTTTCTCAATGGAGCAGCTCAACTTCGGCAACCTAAGGGAAGCTGCGGGTTTTGCCCGGCGCGGCGCCAATAGCGCAGTTTTGCGAAAGGTGGAATACTATTGCCACCACCCCTTGCTGGAAGATGGAAACGTTATTGTCGATACTCCTGGGATCGATGCTCCAGTCAAAGCGGATGCAGAGCGTACTTATCGAAAAATTGCCGATCCGGATACGTCCGCAGTTGTTTGCGTTCTCAAGTGTGCTGCAACGGGTGAGCTGACCAAGGAAGAGACAGAGCTTATTGAGCATATTCAAAGTAATGATAGCATCAGGGATCGGGTCTTCTATGTATTTAACCGGATTGACGAGACTTGGTACAACGCACAACTAAAGCAGAGACTAGAAAACATTATCGACCAGCAGTTTCGTCAACTCCGCGTATTTAAGACAAGCGGCCTTCTCGGCTTCTATGGTTCCCAGATCAAGGCAACTACCCCCGAGGATCGATTTGGACTGGATACGATTTTTTCAGAAAGCATCAAAGAATTGGGTGGTGAGGAAGAAACGCCCCAGTTTGTCAGCGAGTTTAATAAGTACTGCACGTCGGGTAGGCTAGTTGGATCCCCGTTCCGCCCTTCTGTACATGGGTACGACACACCCATAAATAACTACGTTCGGATTCTGAGGGAGTGGGGAAAACCTTTGATTGAGTATATGATTAAAGATAGCGGTATTGAAGACTTTCGGGCTGGGATCACTCGTTATTTAACGGAAGAAAAGCGGCCACAGCTATTTTCCGCGCTGGCCGATGATTTGCAACCTCTCTGCATCGAGATGAGGAAGTCCTATCTAGATCTCTACCGAGACATTGATAGCCAGCCCAAAGAGATTGACAGCATGATTTCCTATGAGCTGACGCTGATCAATCAGCAGCTAGCCAGTATTGGCCGAGAGTTTGACGAGCATATCCAGACAGTAGTCAATAAAGTTATTAACGGAGAAAACAAAGAATTTGAGAACGATTTCCGTAAATTGCAGGCTAGGATGGTACGGAGGCTAGATGAGCTTTTGGATACTTTTTCGTTGGACAATGTTTACAGTCAAGCCGTTCGCATTCGTCCCCGCAACTCCACAGCTCCATTTTTAGCTGTATTGGTCGAAGCCTTTTACTATTTATCCAACCATCTAGAAGACATCCTGGTAGAATCAGCCAGCACGCTTGTAGAGAACTTCTTTCGTCGCCTTGTTGATGAAGTTCGCAGCTCGAGCTACTACAGGCAGTTGTTTCGCCTACTGGGATCCGATGGGGACTTGGAGAAAAAGCTTCTTTTGGTTAAGGAGGTAACTTTGAGTTCTCTTGTCAATGGTGCCCGAAAAGAGTGCGACCGCTACCTCAGAGAAAGTCCCCGCTTCTACGACGAAGGAACATTCTCGATCTACCAGTTTCGAGAAGTCCTAAAGCAAACCAGCCAATCTTATGACATCTCTGCTATTCGCGACGCAGAGCCTGGAATCCGACAATTACTTAAGCTTGACTTCGAGCCGAAAATTAACCAGACAGTGCGTTCTAGCTTCCGACAAGAGACCAACAATACTCTGAAAACTCAGCTATTGCCGGTTGCCAAGCAAGTAGCCGATGAGATTTTGCAAAAGTACCCAGAAGCAAAGCAGTTCATGGAAGCAACTCTCAGAAAAGAGGCTGAAGAGAAAATTGCGCTTAACCAACAGCGGCTGAAAGAACTGGAGGCAAGCATAGACAAGTACAACCAAGCTGTTTCTGGGATCAACCTCTGCCTGCAGGCTTTGGGCCTCAATCGCGAGATGCTGCCCTTGATTACTCGTCCTGAGCCTTCCTCTGTTGGTGAGTCAGTTCAGATTTTGGCAAGTCTTCCTGAACAGCAAGTAGGTGACAGCAATGCAAGCGAAGCAGTCGCTCTTGGTCGTTCTACACCCATAGACGAGAGTTTTCCAGAGTTGGATAGCATTCTCGATGATTTGAGATAGAGCGGCTTGTCTTTGTTTTTGGCCTTTCACTTGATCCAGATAAAGTCATGGGATCCAAATCGATACCTCTGCAGCAGCACCCAGAAGGGATCCTCTCTGTAAGGGAGAAAACTTTCAAGGTTGCCAACTTGGTCAAAGCAGCCCAAGAGGACTTGACCAAGAAAGAAGAGCTGCATCGCTTGTTCATTGCGGCCTTGAGATCCTCAGGGATCCTGCCGCCGGAAGACTTGCTCAACATTGCCAGTAGCCTTCTTGCTCCCAAGCCAGAAGAAAAATTGTTGCAAGAAGCGAAGTGGTTTGGGCAGGGACTTGCTTGTCAGCTCTTGGTGCCAGGCAAGAAGGATTGGGAAAAAGGCAGAGTCAGATTGCGGATCACTGTAGAGTTTGAGCCAGAGGATACAGGCTCAGAGAGCAGCAGCGGATCCCCTCTGGATGACCTTCGCGAAAGTGAGAGCTAGCCTAAGCCAGAGAGACATAGAGGGGGTTGGGCAAGTGTCAAGTAATGATCAATCTCAGGAGTGCTTTGTTGAGCTAGATATTTTCCAAAATACTGTCATTGATATAGGAGGACGCCTAATCTACTCGCAAGAGTTTGCTCAGGTGTACTCAGAGATTGTTTATGAGAGTATCAGATCCTACTTATCCAGCAAACTTAGCGAAAAGGGAGTCTCGATTCTATGGAGCAACTTGAACGGAATAACTAACGTGAAAGGAATTCCTGCTAAACTCTTACGTCCTGGCTCACCGTGGATTGCTGGTAGAGTTAGGATGAGACTAGTGGTTGAGTTTGAGCCAGAAGAAACGGGATCAGGGAGCAGTAGATCGCCTTTGGATGACATTCGGGGAGATGTCAGTCAGTAAAGTCTGTTAGCAATAGGAGACAATGCCGTGGTCGATCCGATAGTTTTTAGGTCAGATGATAGGGAAACTGTCGTTGGAATTGGTGATCAAGTCTACCTTCCAAGTAGCTTGCATAGTGCAATTATTAATTACCTTCTTTCAGATACTTTACGGACAAACGGTTACCTTAAATCAAGAAAGGTTTATGCGGACATTAAAATGCTCGTGGATGGAATAGAATCTAGAGTCTTACAGCCCAGAAAGTCGTGGATCTCTGGCAAGATATCAGTCAAAGTTTATCTCGAGTTTGTTCCTGATGACCCATATAGAGATTCTGGAGATAGCGCTCCCAGAAAACTAGAGGATTCTATACTGGATGATTTACGGGCTGTTCAAGTTGTCTCTATGTCTTGAGGTCGATAAGATGACAAAAACATCCATTAATCTTAGCCAACTGGGAGACGGAGTTATCACTTTTATCAACAAGAACAATAAGCAGAAAGTCTACATGATTTCCAAGCTTTGCGATTCTATCAATTCTTATTTCCTGAAGTTTGACCAAATGGGAAGAGAACTAAACAGTCACTTGAGTTCGTCTGAGATACAAACAGGTATTCCCTATGAAGATCAGGTTCATTTTTTCCATAAAGGAGTTCCATGCTCGATTCTTTCTCCTAAAACTAACGGTTGGCAGACCGGTAGAGTAAAAGTAAGAGTAGAAGTTACGATTGACTTTTATCCTGACAATCCTGAATTTCTGATAAAAGAACCCGACCAAGAGATATTAGAACCTCTAGATGAAAAGTCTCCACTGGACGATCTTCGCAGTATGGATGAATAACGATGAAAGAAAGAAAATCCGGCGAAAGGATTCTAATTCCAGCAGCCGTGCGGGAGTATGTTTTCCAAAGAGACGGCTTCCGTTGTCGCGGTTGCGGAAAGTCGCCCCCAGAGGTTCAGCTTCAGATCGATCACATCATCCCCATTGCCCAAGGGGGCAGTAACGATATCAGCAATCTGCAAACGTTGTGCAAAACCTGCAACCGACGCAAAAAGGATCGACGGGATCCCCGCTTTCGCCGCCACTTTGACTGGTGAGCTGCGGTGTTTCGCCTACGCTTCTCCCTCTAGAAAAGAGAGGAGAGAGGTCTGCAAAAACAACCTCAGACAATAGGCGGAAAGCTCAAAAACGGCATTCGAGTCAGGACTCCCGGCGCTGAGCCGACTTCTACTTCCAGCCCCTCGGCAGGATTGAATTTGGTGCGCACGTATCCCAATCCCAGGTACCCTTGGGAAGTTAGGCCTGCGCTGGTCAGCAGCCCAATCTTTTCCCCCTGCCGCAAAATCTCTGTGCCGGGCTGAGCGTCTCCTTGAAGGCGGATCCCCCACAAAGTTTGCCGAATGCGCCGGTAGGTTACCTGCTTGGCCAAGACTTCCTGGCCAACGTAGCAACCTTTGTCAAGGGAAACAGCTCGCCACAGGCCGGCTTCTAGGGGGTTGTAGTCTGAGGTCAGCTCTCGGTCGGCGGCGGGGCGACCCGCTTCTAGGCGGAGGACTTCCCACAGCTCAGGTGGGGCCAGCTTGGCTCCGGCTTGGAGCAAGCATTCTTCAAGAGCGACTTTCTGGTCAATGGTGCCCCAGAGGGTAAACCCCGGCTGGGCAAGACCCGTGCCACAAGCCAGATGGACAGGGATCCCCTGGATCTCCACGGGGCGGTGCTCATGAGGCCCGGTCGGGATCCTTTCTGAGCCCACCACCTTCTCCAGGAGAGCCTGACTCTGGGATCCGAGCAATCCAAAACCAAAGGTCTGATCTGTCTCATCTTTCAACTGTGCTCCCCGCACCAAAGGCAGCATGCGCCCCAAACTCTGCATCAGCAGGCTGCGCCGCTGGGGTGAAGTCCAGATCCAGCAGTCTTCTTCTCCCACGTACACCGTTGCCAAATCCAGGATGCCGGCGGTGGGGGTCACGAAAACCGTGTCGGCCCCCTGCCCTGGCTTGAGGGCCTTCAGATTTTGGGTGCTTTGGTTGTGCAGATAGTCCAAGCCTGGGGATCCCTTCATGCGCAAACGGCCCCACCCGGAGCGGTCTAGAAGCAGGGATCCCGTCTGTGCAACGGGTTGGCCCTCTGTGGAAACAGCAGCTAGAAGAGACATCGCTCACCCCAGAGATGGGCTTTGGTTTTCTTCTCTACCCTAGAATAGGCTAGTTCACCCTACCGTCTGTGGCAGACCCCCGGCGTACTGAACTGTGATTGAGGTTGAAGTCCACCAACAGTTGCGGCAGCTTTTGCGGCAGTCTCCCGAAGCCCTGTGGCCCCACCAGTTGACGATGGCTCGCATGGTGGCGCGAGGGTTGCGGTTGGGTCGCAGCACCTTGATCCAGGTGCCTGCTGGGGGTCAGCACCGCCTCAGTTATCTGCTGCCGGCCCTGATGTGGCCCAACCCCACCTTGCTCTGCGCTACAGCTCCTGTGCAGGCGCAAATTTTGGGGGAAGAGATCCCCTGGCTACAGCACACCCTGCAGTTGCATAAGCCCGTCCTGCAAAAAGACCGTTGGCCGGATCCCGATTTCCAGGGGTTGCTGTTGGTGGATCCCCTGGATTGGCTGCAAGCTCGCTTGAGAAAGGGATCCTCGCAAGTGCCGACAGGGATCCCTTTGATCCTGGATGGAGCCGAAGACCTGGAAGATTGGGCCTACCAGGCGCTAACGGTGACCCTGGAAGCCAGCCATTGGCAACAGCTCCGGCAAATCTTCCCTGCCGAGGCGGAGCAGCTCTCCCAGGTTCAGGTCAATTTGTCCCTTCAGCTTTTGCGGCGGCCTCTTTCCCGCTGTCTGCTTCATGCGGATGAACAGGTTCACCTGGATGCTGTGCTGTCTTTGGTGACAGACTACCCCGGCTGGCTGCCGGATCCCTGGGATCAAATCCGCCGGCGGCTCAGCTCTGAGGGGGATCCCGTCTCCAAATGGATTTGGTGGGCCGAAACCGACCGAGAAACCGGTCGCCTCACCCTTCACCACAGCCCGACGGCTCTGCAGGATTGGTTGGCCCCCATTTGGGCCACACAGCCGGTGGTGATTATTGGGGAAGCGCTGGATCTGGATCGCCAGGCGGAAACCTATCGGCGACGGTTGGGCTTGCCGGATCTGACGCCGCTGCGGTTTGCCTCAGGCGAGGGTTGGCCACGTTCTGGCGGGGCGGAGCTTTCCCTTTACTTGCCGCGCCTCCCCCTGCCCAACAGCCCTCTATTTCGGGATCACCTGCTGCAAGAGCTGAAAAACTTGATCCCTCAAGCGCAAGGCTTTGTGGTGGTGTTGGTGTCGGATCAACCTCTGCAGGCACAGGTGGGGGCGGCTTTGGCTGCCGAATTCGGCTCACGGGTGCGGGTAAACAGCCCGTTCCCCGGCGAAAAGGGCATTTTGGTCTGCGACTGGCCCTACTGGCTGCACCACAAGGCTGGCTTGCCGCGCCCTGAGCTGATGGTGATCGCCACTTTGCCCTTCCCTTCTGTGGAAGACCCGAGGGTGGCCGGACGGGTGCAATATCTGCAACGCACCCAGCAGGACTGGTTCCGTCAGTACCTTTTGCCGGTGGCCGCTGCCCAGTTGCAACGGGCTGTTGCGCCTCTGCGGCAAAGCTCTGATTCGGGAGAAGATTCCAGCTCATCCACCCGATGGGTGGCCATTTTGGATAGCCGCATTATCGTCCGCAGCTACGGCGTCTCTCTTCTCAATGCCTTGGGGCCAACTTTGCGGGTCGAGCAGCGCAGCCAATTGTTCGTTTAGGGATCCCTGGGCCTCTTGCTCGAGTTGATGGGATGTATGGTCATTTTAAACAGGAATGAAACATTTCTGTCCAGCTCCTCTCTCCCTCTGGGAGAAGGTCTGGGGGTGGCCGCGGAAGCAGCGCGGAACGCCTGGGGAGTGTCTCAATCTAGTTTGGAATGACTATATTGAGGATTTTTTGGCTTGAGCGACTGAGAGAAGGCTTGCTCAGCATAGAGGGGAGATTTGTATCCTAGAGAGCCAAAGTCAACTGGGATCCAAGCTATTCTGAGGGTGAATCACTCCTACTCACCTTCTTCTCATGACCAATCCTGCTCTCAGCTCCGATACAGCACTGCGCACGCAAGCAGTTTGGAAGCCATTGCGGCAGGCCATTGTGGAAAGCTCGGGTTTTCGGGGATGGCTCCAGGGCCGGGAGTTGCCCACTCAGGAAGCAGAGCTGGATCAACTGGTGCATAGCTACCTCGAGCAAACCTTGTCTCACCTGGCCTATTAGGATCCCCAGAGTCCCAGCCAGAGGGGCAAGGTCAGCAAGGCGGCCAAGTACCCCACGGCCAAGGCGGTGACGGTAATTTCCCGATCCAAGTCGTACTCTTCCGTGAGCACCAGGGTGGCGATGGCGGGGGGCATACCGCTCTGCAGGACCAGCACCAGCTTGGCCAGAGGCGGGTAGGGGGTGAAGGCAAGGCCGATTCCCACCAAGAGCGGCACAATCACAATTTTGATCAAGAGGGCCACTCCGGCGGCAAGAAAGGATCCCCAGCGCTTCACCTGGGCCAGCCGCATCCCCAAAATCATCAAACTGAGCGGGATCATGCTCCAGGCAAAAGCCGCCAACCCTTGAGAGAGCCAACCCGGCAGGGGTTCGCGGGTCAGCAGTAGGCCCATCGCAAACGACCAGAGGGCAGGGGTGCGCAGAATGTGGAGGCCCACCTGCCAAGGTTGGGCATGGGAACTGCCGTGGCGGCTGGCCACCCACACGCCAAACCCGTAGGCCATGAACAGAGTGCCCAGCAGATCGTAGAACAGGGCCCAGCCAAAGTAAGCCCTTCCGGCCACAGCCAGACAGATGGGATAGCCCAAATACCCGGTGTTCCCCAGGGTGGCGGTTAGGTGAAAGCTGCCCTGCTGGGCACTGCTCCAACAGTTGTGGCGCTGCCACCACAGCCAAGCGCTGGTCAAGGCAAACCCCAGCCCCACCGACAGCCAACAGATCAGAGGGGCGACCCAGATTTGGCCCGACAGATCCACCCCCTGCATAAACCCAACAATGCTGAGGGGCACTCCCACCCAAAACATGAATCGCCCCAAGGCGTGGGGATCCAGCCAACGCTTCCAGCCGCCGGGCAGCCCCTTCTGGAGAAAAAAACCCAGCAGCGTCCAGCCCAGCAAGGGAGGATAAACCTGAAAAAGGGTGTTGAGCACGCTCAAGAGGGAGAGGGAAGGGATCCCTAGGCAGGGATCCGCCGGGGTTCTTCACGTAGAGCGAAGATGCGTTGAATCACCTCTTCAACAACGCGGTCTGGGGTAGAGGCACCGGAGGTAATGCCGATTTGCACCGGCCCATCGGGTAGCCACCCTTCGGTAACCGTCGGGTCTTGGTGAAGTGGCTTGTGACGGATGCGGTTGTTGGGTTGGATGCAGTCGGGGCCATCGATATGGAAGGAGGGCAGGCCTTTGGCCAGGGCAATTTCCTGCAAGTGGGTGGTATTCGAGGAATTAAACCCCCCAATCACCACCACCACATCCAAAGGCTGCTCCAGCAGCTCGAACATGGCGTCCTGCCGCTCTTGGGTGGCATTGCAGATGGTGTTAAAGCTCATGAAGTGGTTGTCTAACTCCTGGGGGCCATATTTGCGCAGCATGGTGGTCTCAAACAGCTTGGCAATGGCGCGGGTCTCCCCTTCCAGCATCGTGGTTTGGTTGGCGATGCCGATCCGCTCCAGATCGCGATCCGGATCAAAACCGGGGGAAGTGGCCTTGCCGAAGCGCCGCCGAAATTCTGCCGCATCTCCGCCCTGCAAAATGTAGCGGGCGACCCATTCCGCTTCTTCCAGGTTCAGCACCACCAGGTACTTTTCGGCAAAGGAGCTGGTGGCTACGGTTTCTTCGTGGTTGTACTTGCCGTGGATGACAGAGGTAAATTGGGCCGCGCGGTGCTTGTCCACTTGGTTCCACACGCGGGAAACCCAGGGGCAGGTGGTATCGACAATCTCATTGCCCTGCGACCGAAAAAACGCCATTTCCGATGCACTCGCCCCAAAAGCAGGCCAAATCACCACATCTTGGGGCCGGATCTGAGAAAAGTCCTTCTTGCCGTCCGGGCCTTTCTCCACAAAGCGGATCCCCATCTCCTTCAGGTGCTGGTTTACCAGAGGGTTGTGGATGATCTCGTTGGTGATCCACAGTTGCCGATCCGGAAAGCGTCGCCGCGCTTCATAAGCATATTCCACCGCCCGTTCCACGCCCCAGCAAAAGCCAAAGGCCCTGGCCAGGTGAATGGTAATGTCGCCCCGCTGATAGCGGTAGGACTGGGCACGGATTTGCTCCACAAGGGGGCTTTTGTAGGTGGTTTGCAGCTCCAGTTGAGCCTGATCCTTGTGTTCTTCAAATCCCTTGGCGAAGTAGGTGCTGGATCCGCGCAGGGCTTTGCGCAGGGCCCGTGGGTCTTGGGGAGAGCTATCCGGGGAAGTAGGTTGGAAATAAGCCATGGTCACGGTTGGAGATACGCACTGCTCAAGCAGACGGCGAAGGGATCCTGATCTCAGCTTACGCCCAGTCTCGCATCGGTGGGCCATTCCAGCATGCTTTCCCTAGGGCCAGCGACAAGATTGTCAAGTCAACTATAGAATTGCAGGTAGAATTGCAGGGGATCGAAGCTGTTGAGCCAAAGCCAGAAAGCAGAGGGATCCCTTTGGCAATTGGCCGTTATTGGGGCGGTTGATCCTGCATTTCCAGTTGGCGCACCCGTTCCTGTAATTGGCGGGCGGTGGCAGAAAAGCTGCGCCCAGGCCAGAGGAGAGAGCCCAGCCCCACCGTCAACAGGCCCAAGCCGACAGCCGCGGCAATGAGAAATCCCAAAGGCAGCTCCACCGAGCGCCACATCAAGAAGTGTACGGTCAGGGTGGTGGGGTTTTGTCCGGCCAGGACTGCCACTCCCAAAGCCAGCAGCAGTGTCAAGACCAAGTTGAACAGCAGCAACATCAGGGATCCCGTCGCAACAGTTCCATTCTGCCTTGTCTGCTGGGGGGTGGCTCAAGCCAGCACACTCCCGTCGGGTAGGATGGCTCCGCTGAGGTCAGCGCCGGTCAGCACTGCTCCGCCGATTTTTGCCCCGCTCAGATCGGATCCCTGCAGTTGTGCACGGGTTAGTTTGGCTTCCCAAAGGTAGGCACCGTGCAAGTTGGCTTCCCGCAAGTCGGCAAAGCTGAGATCCGCGCCGATCAAGTTGGCTTCCCAAAGATTGGCCCCGCGGAGGTTGGCCCCCATCAAGTTGGCCGAGCTGAGATCGGCGCCGCGCAAATCGGCTTCCTGCAGGTTAATGCCACTCAGCTTGCCAAAGGAGAGGTTGGCCCCTCTCAGATTCACCCCTTGCAAGTTGGAGCGCACCAAGTCCACCCCCACCAGGTTGGATTCTTGAAAGTTGCGCTCGCCAGAGGCATATTCTGTCAGCAGCTCGTCAGCAGTTGTCACTCGGGGCATGGCCGGATACTGCCATCCGTGCGTTAAGCTTAACAATTTCTGGCTGCTCAACGGGGTACTGATGACCGCTCCGAAAGACCTACGAAACGCTAACAAACACTTCCAGAGTGTTCAGTGCCTGTCGCGCTTCTGCTTCCTTCCTGCTTCAGCGACCCATGACTAGCGGCAGAGTTCACCCCCACCACCCCGCCAGAGGAGTCTCCACAGGCGTCACTTCCCCCAGAGCTTGGGGTAGTTCTGTACCACCGCAACAGGTTTAGGGCTGCATTCAAGTCGCGGTCTAGCTCCAGACCACAACACGGGCAGCAAAACACCCTTTCCTGCAGTGGCATCTTCTGTCGGTGCCCACACCCTGAACACAGTTGGCTGGACGGATAAAACTTATCCGCCACCACCACCTGACAGCCGTAGAGCCGGGCCTTGTACTCTAGCTGTCGCCGTTCGCGATAGCGGGACGGAGTCCTCAACTCGTAGAACCCACAGTCTGACAGCGCTCCTGCCAGTTTGCGGTTCTTGAGCAGGTTCCTCACCTGCAAGTCCTCTATCACCACCACTCGGTATCTCTTGGCCAGGTAAGTCGTCAGCTTGTGCAGATTGTCTTGCCGATCGCGTAAGCGGGACGGAGTCCTTATGTCTGCCACCCGCTTGTGAGCTTTGCCCAACTGCACCACCGCCTTCTTGCGGTTGGCAGAGCCTTTCTGCTTACGGCTCAGCCGCCGTTGCAGCCTGACCAAACGCCGCTGGGCCTTGCGGTAGGGCTTGGGATTGGGAAACACTTCCCCGCCGGAGCAGGTGGCCAGGTGATGGATACCTAAGTCCACTCCCACCACCTCTCCGGTCTTCTCCACCTGGGGTGTTGGAGCTTCGTACTTGAAGGAGATGTACCAATGTCCGGCTCTCAAGCTAACAACCACGTTCTTGGGTGTGGTCACCGGGAGCAGCTCTGCACAGCGCAGCCAACCGAAGATAGGTACCTTGATGCGGTTGCCAGAAGTGCGAATACTCCCTTCCAGGTAAAAGCTGTCTCGCACTCCCTTGCGTTTGAAGCGGGGAAACTTCCCCAACCCACCCCGCCAGCGCTTAAGGGCTTGCTCCAAGTTGCGTAATGCCTGCTGAGGGGCGCATTTGGAGACCTGGTAGTACCAGCGATGTTCTTTCTTCACCTCGGCCACTAGGCGCTTGTGCAGGTCAATGGCGGTGGGAAGTTTTTGCTGGTTCTCCAGGGCTTGCCGACAGACTTCTAAGCCCCAGTTATGGGCGTGGCGGGCTACCCCAGCGTGTTGGGCGGCTAGAGTTGTTTGCTTGCGGTTAAGAATGAGTTGCGTCCGAAAACCCAGTAACATGCCCGCCACACCGCAAAGCGTCCATGAGTTCCGTGAAGCTTTCGGCTTGGCGCTCACAAGCCCCCTTTAGCTTTAGGTAACTCATGTTGACTACTGTAAGCTTTTCGGCCTGCTGTTGTCAGCCTCTGGTTTTGTCTGCTGGTTTTGCTGGGGTTGGGGGGGTGGGGACGGCCAGCAGGGATCCCCTGCCACGGGTTGGATGTGCAACTCCAGGTAGCCGGTGGCCGGATCCGGTTGACGGGAGAAGCGGTACTCCGGGCTGTCGGCGAGGACAATTTCGGCGGTGGTGTAGATGAGGCAGCCGGGGCGCAGGTGTCCCCCCCAGGTTTGGCCTCGGGCATCGGCAACGGTGAGATGGAGATGGACTCCGTCAGGGCACAGGGATCCACTCAGGGCCAGGATCTCCAGGCGTTCCGACAACAGGTGATCCCCCGTTTGGTCGGCCAGGCGCAGGGTGGCTTGGCTAAGGCTGCCGACGGCGCTGAGGACAAACCCCGCTTGCAAGGGCTGCTGCCGGGCCACTCGCTCCAGTTCCTGCTTGAGATCTTGGCCGGGGAAGAGGCGCAAGGGATAAATCTTGAGGGATCCCGGCGGCATGGGCTGGAGCTCCTGGGGGCGGGAAGAGCGGATCCCAAGTCGCCAGCCGGGCTTAACCACCGGGCGGGAGCGAGCGATCACCAAGCAGTCATCCGGCAGGGGGTAGCGGGCAGGGATGGTGGAGCCGGCAGCAATGGTGACATCGGATCCCACCTGCAAAGGAGCCACCAACACCGAGTTGGCGCCTGTTTTGCTGCGATCCCCAATTTCGGTAAAGTGCTTTTGCTGGCCGTCGTAGTTGGCGATGATGGTGCCCGCCCCGATGTTGACCTGGGATCCCAGCTTGGCATCTCCCAGGTAGGCCAAGTGGGCGGCATTGCTGTGGGATCCAATCTGGGTATTTTTGGTTTCCACAAAGTTGCCGATGCGGCAATGATCCCCAATCTGGCTGTGGGGGCGCACGTGGGCGTAGGGGCCTATCCAGACGTGGTTGCCGATGCGGCTGTGGCTGACCACCGAGTAGAGAATGTGACACCCAGATCCAATCTCGCTGGACTCGATCCAACTGCCCGGCCCCAGGCGGGTTCCCGAGCCAATGCGGCACACCCCTCGCAGATGGGTTTGGGGCTCGATGATCACATCGGGGGCCAATTCCACCGTTTCCTCGAGGCTGCTGCTGTCGGGATCCACAAAGGTGACCCCGGCTTCCATCCAGGCTTCTTTGAGGCGATCCTGCAAAATCTGGTACGCCTGGGCCAGTTGGCGGCGGTCGTTGATGCCCACAATTTCTTGCGGATCGGCAACATCCAGAGCGATGGCTTTGCCCACCCGCTTGACGGCATCCGTTAGGTAGTACTCCTGCTGTGCGTTGTTGCTGTTGAGATGGGGCAAAACCTGGGCCAGAGCCGGCCAGTGGAAACAATACACCCCACTGTTGATGCGGCGATTTTGCCGTTGGGCCGGGGTGCAGTCTCGCTCTTCCACCAGTTCCAGCACCCGCTGTTGGGCATCGCAAAATACCCGCCCATAGCCATAGGGATCCGCCACCTGAGCCGAGAGCAAGGTTACCTCTGGGTTCATCTGGCGGTGGCGCTCCACCAGAGCTTGCAGGGTTTCCGCCCGCAGCAGGGGCACATCCCCGTTGATCACCAGCAGATCCCCCTGAAAACCGCCCAGGACGGGCAACAGCTGTTGAACGGCGTGTCCGGTGCCCAATTGCTGGGCCTGCTCCACAAATTCAACCGGGTACTCCCGCAGGGCTTGGCGCACCTGCTCCTGTTCATAACCCACAATCACCAGACAGCGGTGGGGTTTCAAGGTTAGCACCGTGCGCAGCAGCCGCTCGATCAAAGACAGGGATCCCAGTTTGTGCAGCACCTTGGGCAACTGCGACCGCATCCGGGTGCCCTTGCCCGCTGCCAAGATCGCTACCGATAGCTCCCGCTCTGCCATGTTCCTTCCCCGAACTGCCCCCATCAAGTATAGGCGGCAGGATTCTGCTCAAAAATCTTCTGAGGTTGGATCCAAGTTCCTGAGCCCTGTGCGGCCAAAACTGAGCTAGCTTAATGGCACATCTAGCTGGTGCAGTCTATGGCCGAGAGCAGGGGCCCTGATATGCCCCCACAGGAACGTCGGCGGTTGGTCCGCGAGGTGGCCGGCTGGCTGGCGATGCTGGGGGTGTTCATTCCAGGGTTGCAGCGCTTCTATATGGGGCACCAACGCTGGGGCTGGGGCTACTTGGTGGTGGGGCTGATGGTGTTCGTTCCCTCCATCCCGCTGCAGATTCTCAGCTACGGGGTACGCGCCCTTTGTTTGCTGGAAGGGCTGTGGATCCTGACCATGAGCAATGCCGATTTCGATTTTCGATTCAACCGAGAGTTGATCGAGCTGGAATGGACCAGTGTGGAAGGGCGAGAAGCTCGGGATCCCGAACAGCAGTTGGAAAGCCAGTTGAAACAGGGCTTGATCACCCGCGCTGAATATGAGGAGCGCCGCCGGCAAATCCGCAAGATTTCGTAAACTACCCGACTCCGACCGCTAAGCGGTACGGAGCGGGCTTTCAGTAGCCCTGAGCCTGCTCTGCTCTACCAGAGAACAAAACAGGCCCGAACCTCTAGGCTGGTTTACGGCAGCCCCCAAGAGCGCAATTACGTTTGCACCATTCAAATCCGCATCCCCTTCCCATCCACAGTGCCCACACTTGAACGACTTGCCACTGCGGTAGGATTGCGCAGGATCGGGATGGATGTGTAAACACTTGTGACAGGTCTGCGACGTGTAAGCAGGCGGCACAAGAACCAGAGAAACCCCTGCAACCCTCGCCTTGTATTCCAGAAACTGGCGTAGTTGGTAGAACGCCCAACTGTTGGCCCTGCGCCGCTCGGCTTTGCTGCGGGGTTGTTGATTGACTCTTTTCCGGATCCCTGTCAGGTCTTCCAGAGCGATAGCACTGTTGGTAGCTTTTGCCCTAGAGACAATAGCTTTGGAGATGCGATGATTGACCCACGCCTGAAAACGTCTCTCCTTGCCAGACAGCCGTTGCAGCAGTTCTCTGCATCTGCGCCGCGAACTGCGGGTGCCCTTACTGGCTTTGCGTTGGAGTGCCGCCCTCAGCTTGGAGTAGTGGTCTCGGATTCGGTTCAACTGCTGTCCATTCCAGTTATCCCCTTCTGACGTATGAGCAATATCCGTCCTCCCCAAGTCCACCCCCAGCACTCTGCCCGTGCGTTGCGGTGGGGATGGCTCCGCTTCTACACAGATCTGAATGGAGTAGGAGCCGTCTTTACGCTTGACCAGAGTGGCAGATTTGGGATTGGAGCCCGCCAGCCGTTCTCTCTGGTAGCGGCCAATCGCCAGCTCAAAGCGCTCCCGACCCTCCACCGTGGTCAGCGACACCGCCCAGTCTTTCTCGCGGAATGAAAAGATACGTGCATCGTAGGTAGCGAAGCCCCCTTTGAACGCTTTGACGGGGCGGTTTTTCTGTCGGGCAACTTTACGGGCGCCGGCCAGCCGCCTGCAGACCTGCTGAGCCAAGTTACTGGATAAGCCGAACCGGGCACGGATTTCGCGGTAGCACAGAGACTGGAGCTTAACGGCGTTGGCGACTTTCTCCGGCGTGTTCTGGTTGACCCAGTTCAAGGCTTGGCCAAAAGCCTCCAAAGTCGCGTCCAATTTGGCGGCTTGCGACTGGGACACCTTGAGCTTGCAGGATACGGTCAGGACTTGGCTCATAAGTTCATTGTACTTCATCAAAGCGCATTCCTCCCGGCACTGACCCTACGGGTACAGTGCGGGGCTCCTGCGATTTCTAGCTGACGCAAGCATCTGCCTGGATAGACAGCCCGATAGATGGATAATGGTTCTGGTGTTGATCTTCCCGGCAATAGCTCCTGCCCAAGCTGGGCTCTTTTCTCTCCTCTGTCATTGTGCACCGCCCTTTTGCCTATCTTATGTTGCCAAATCCTCCTCTCGTAGCCATCCCCCTGTTCTCCATCGCGGCAGCCATGCTCTTGGTCTATCTGCCCATGGGGGTGGTGGGCTATGCCCGTGCCCGCGTTGGCTACGACCTGCATGCTCCTCGGGCTATGTTTGATAGGCTACCTCCCTACGGGCAACGGGCCACCTGGGCCCACGCCAACGGGTTTGAGACCTTTGGGATGTTTGCGGCAGCAGCGTTGATCGCCTACATCACCGGCCCTCACTCGGATCCCTGGTATTTTGGCCTCAGCGGAGATGAAGGGGTAGCTGTGCTGTGTGGGGTGTTTCTGCTGGCGCGGCTGCTCTACAACTTTTTCTACATTGCCGATATTCCCATTGGGCGATCCCTCTCCTTCTTGGCGGGATCCCTGGCCACGTTGGGCCTGTTGCTGATTAGCCTGCTGCCTTTTCTCGGCACCGGCCTGGCCTAATCTGGCGAGAGAAACTCCCCTGTCATTTGTTGAGCCTGCCGGTACCCTGGCCCAACCTGCGATACTGGAAAAGGACTTCGTCCTGCTGTCGCCAACGGCGTCCTCTGGGTGCCTCTCTTTTGTCCCACGGCCCACTACGCAACGGTCAGCCATGTACACTCTGGAACTGCTCCTGAAAGGGAACCCTGCCCCCATCGTTGTCCACCAAAAAGAGGAAGAAGCGGCCAACCGGGCCTACCAAAGCATCGTCAATGCTCTGCAGAGTGGATCCCCTCAGAGTTTGGAGCTGACCTGTGACCGCACCGGCAAAAAGGTGTTTCTGCTCACCGGTGAGTTGTGTGGCGTGCAAATGACTTCCAAGTCGGGCGGCGCCAGCCCCATGGGAACCCGTCCCGGTTTTTTGGCCCAGTTGCAAAGCTGAGGACAGCTCTTTATCCCTCTGCCGCAAGGGATCCCCATGTCTGAGGTGGCCATTCGGGTGGAGAGCCTGACCTTTGCTTGGCCGGAACGTCCGCCGGTTTTGCAGGCGTGCAGTTTTGTCATTCCCAAGGGCCAGTTGTGGATGCTCTTGGGGCCCAATGGCAGCGGCAAGTCCACTTTGTTGCAACTGTTGTCCGGATCCCTGACCCATCCTCGGCCCCTTTCGGGCCACCTGGAGATTCGCGGTCGGCTGGGCTATGTGTTTCAAAACCCGGATCACCAACTGTTCATGCCCACGGTGGGAGCCGATGTGGCCTTTGGCTTGGGAGCAGAGGCTCTGACCTTGGCGGAAATTCACCAGCGGGTGGAAACAGCCTTGGAGCAAGTCGGATTAAAGCACCTGATCCGTCGGCCCATCCACGGCCTCAGCGGCGGACAGAAGCAACGAGTGGCAGTGGCAGGGGCTTTGGCCCGGCGCAGCGAGGTGCTGCTTTTGGACGAGCCGACAGCCCTGTTGGATCCCGACAGCCAGGCGGATTTGCTGCGGTGCATCCGGCAACTGGTGGATCAAGAAGGCATCACCGCCCTTTGGGTAACCCATCGGCTGGCGGAACTGGAATGGGCAGATGGGGCGATTTTGCTCTCGGAAGGCCAAGTGCGTCAACAGGGATCCCCAGAGCAGGTGCGGCAACGGATTGAACAACTGTTTGGGGCCTGAGGGATCCCTGCGCATCCTGATCCCAAAGAGATCGCGAAAGCGTAGCTGCACCCCCCGGGTGTCCCTGTTTAGAATAGGTAATGTATCCGGTTGATCAATTCGGTTGGCACAAGGTCATTATCCTGGACTCATTCCTCATCTGGATCGGCTGGTTTTTACCTGTTGATCCTCGGTTACACCGAATCCCTACAGGTTCTGCGTCAACCGGTTATATCAGCGGGCCACCGGCCCCATCTAGTCTAAAGGAGCTTGAGAACATGGGACTGTCTGAAGTGATCGCCAAAGAGCTGGAAAATGCTCGCAACGTCTGCTCTGAGTACGGCGAAGGGGATCCCCACTGCCGTGCGGCCTGGGATGCGGTTGAAGAAGTGCTGGCAGCTCGCAGCCACCAGCCGAGGACTCCCAGCAGCCTAGAGAAGCACTGCGCTGAAAACCCAGATGCTGTTGAATGCCGGGTCTACGATACCTGATTCTCGGGAACCCCACAGAGTGGATGCTCTCTGTCGATTCCGTAGCGATCGACAGGGTTTCCTACTGGGGATCTCCGACAAAATCCAGCGGCCTGCCGGATCCCTGCCGGTAGGCTTTGCTTTCTTGGACTGGAAGGCTTGACTAGGTGCGGTTTCAGGCGCGACGTACAGAGCGCTTTCTTTTTAGGGTCATTTTGATTCAAACCAGGACACTGCACCCGCACTTAAAACGTTAGATGCACAGGGCCAGAAGGCTTTTCCCAGTACCTCGGTCGCCTTGTCCCAACCTGAAACGACTATGAAATTGTGACCTGCATCATTGCCATCCATCAAAACCAGGACAGGGATTCATCAAACTTATGGCTTATGGGATCCCCAGTGCCGGTGGAGAGCGTTTTTCACGAAGAAAGCCTCTGAGCAGAATCAGCCCGCAGCCATTGCCTCACCCACAAGGCGAAGGCTATTCCCAGCAGCACCAGTTGGGGAAGCAGCGTCTGCCAAGTGGGATATATGCCCAGCCAGCGCAGCTTTGGGATCCCAACAAGAGGAGTGATGGGCAGCCAGTCCGCCACCTGTAGAGCGTGCAAGCCACTGCCCAAAAACTTAAAGCCCAAGTAGAAAATCAGCAGACTTAGACCCCGGAAAAAAACTCCCAGCGGCAATTTCAGCCCCACCTGCAGCAGCAAGATCGCCAGTGCCACCAACACCAGGGATCCCAGGCCGATCCCCAGCCAAAAATCTTTTGCCGAGAGGGAAGGGGCCAACCCCACATAAAACAGCACCGTTTCCGCCCCCTCGCGAAACACCGCCACAAAGGCCAGAAAAGCCAAGGAAAACACTTGACCGGTGGCCAGTGCCGCCTGCGCCTGTTCCCGCACAAAGGTTTGCCAAGAAGCCACTGCAGCCCGGCGGTGCAACCAAAGGCTGACCGAGAACAACAAACCTGCTGCCACCAGCCCGGTGATCCCTTCCAGCACCTCTTGCCGCGTGTGGGTGAGCATCTGCTGGAAAAACAGCTTCACCAGCAGACCGAGCATCACCGCTGCCAGCAAGCCCGCGGATCCCCCTATCCACACCCAGCGCTTCTGAGCCGATTGCCCGCTCTTGCTCATAAGGGCCAGCAGCGCCACCAACACCAAGAGAGCCTCTAGGCCCTCCCGCAGCAAAATCGAAGCAGCATCCAAGAAGGTATAGTCTGACATGGGCTCACCCAAACAGGCGGCTCAATTCTGATCGAAGCCAAGAGGATTTCTAGGCGGTGGCTGGGATGAACTTGAGGGCAGCAGAATTGATGCAGTAGCGCAAGCCCGTGGGCGGGGGGCCATCCCGAAACACGTGCCCCAGATGCCCACCGCAGTTAGAGCAGTGGACTTCTGTGCGGGGCACAAACAATTTCCAGTCCGTCTTGGTACCGATCACATGGGGAGCAATCGGCTCCCAAAAGCTGGGCCAACCGGTGCCACTGTCGTACTTGGCCGCCGAGGAAAACAGCTCCTGACCACAGCCAGCACAGACATAGATACCTGGGGCTTTGTTGTCGTAGTAAGCGTTGCGGAAGGGGGGCTCAGTGCCCTCTTGGCGCAGCACATAGTATTGCTCTTCGGTGAGCAGTTGCCGCCACTCAGCGTCGGTTTTGGTGAAGGGATAAGTCTGTTGGGCCATTGCTCTTTGCTCTCCTGCTAAGCTGAGGGGTGCTGTAATCAACCCGGCCACCGCCAAGGTCAACAGCTCGCGTCGTCGCATGATGAGGTTCATCTGTTGTCGCTGTGTAAGTGGCGGGGAGGCCATCCCTACTAGGGGGATCCATCCGCCTTTGTCCGCCACCTGTGGGTTGAGACCTGCAAGCAGGTTACCCGTATCTTAACCCTTCTTTACGCTCTCTTCTGCAAAACAGGGAGATAGCCAGTATTCTATGGGTTCCATTGGCAGCTTCTATCCCCAGCTTCAGGCGCCATCCCGTTACAATGAGCGCAGGTGGGCTGCTTGTCCAACCCTAGACGAGTCATGGAGTTCTTCCTATGCTGCTGGTCGGCTCAGGTGCAAAGTTTGTGCAGCAACTGGAGCAATCTGGGGCTTTGGCCATCTTTGTAACCCCAGAGGGGGGATCCGAAGGGCACTACCTGCGGCGGCTGCGCGGAGCCGGGTATGAGGTGGTCACCCTCTCCAGCAAGGGAATCGGGGATCTGGCCAGCTATTTGACGCGCATTCATGGGGTACGGCCTGCCACGCTGGGCAAATCGGAGCGGCGCACTTATTTCTTTCCCGCGTTGATCGAGCAGTATCGGGCCACCTTGCCCCCGAAAGCAAAGGGGTTGGTGTTTTGGTTTTACGAGGGGCATGTGTTCAGCCAACAGGAACTCTCCTACCTGGTAAAGCTGAGCCGGGAAGACAAGGGAGTGAAGTTTGTGGTGGAGCTGGGTCGAGAACGGTCAATTCGTTGGCAACCTCTGCAGAGCGCCTGAACCTCTCTTCAGGATCCTGGAAATTTCTTTGCTACCATCTCAAGTAGATGGCCTGCGGCTCAGATCCCCATCCTGCTAGCGGTTTCTCGTGCCTGTGACCTTGCCAACCGCCTCGCTGCAACAGGGTACTTGGTTTAAGCTGATCTGCGGCGCAAGTTTCCACCACTTGCCCTCGGTTCGGGAGCTGGCTTTCCTTTACACGCTGGCCGGGGCAGATTGCATTGATGTTGCTGCCGATCCGGCCATTGTGCGGGCCGCTCAAGAAGGGATCCAACGGGCACAAGCCGAAGATCCCCAGGCGGGATCCCCTTGGTTGATGGTCAGCGTCAATGACGGCGAAGACGTGCATTTCCGCAAGGCGGTGCTGACGGCTCCCGTCTGTCCTGCCGACTGTCCTCAGCCTTGTTTGGCAGTCTGTCCTCCCCATGCCTTGACACAGGCAGCCCTTCCTGCTCAAGTCCACATCCAGACAGAGCTGTGCTACGGCTGTGGGCGCTGCGAGCCGGTTTGCCCCCACCGGCGCATTGCTACCTTCGGCTACCAAGTGGCTCTGTCAGAAGTTTTGCCGCCTTTGGTCGAGCTGGGCATTCAGGCGGTGGAGATCCACACCTGCATTGGTCGCCAGAGGTCATTCGAGCAATTGTGGGGATCCCTGAAGCCCTGGCTACCTCAGCTCCAGGCCATCTCGATTAGCTTTAACGATGGCCCAGGCCTAGAGGCTTACTTAAGGGATTTGCTGGCTCTTATGGCTCCCTTGCCGGAAGTGTTGATCTGGCAGGTGGATGGCCGGCCTATGAGTGGCGATATTGGAGCTGGCACCGGCAAAGCCACCCTGAAATTGGCCGAGAAGGTGCTGAACATGGGCCTGCCGGGCTATGTGCAATTGGCGGGAGGAACCAATGCCCAAACGCTGCCGCTGTTGGATCCCCGATGGCCGGTGGCGGGGGTAGCCTTCGGCAGCTACGCGCGACAGTTGGTGTCAGCCTATCTGGAAGGGCCAGCCCACAGCTCATCGGAGTCAGGATGGAATCCCGGATTGGTGGCAGGGATCCCGTTGGCCAAGCAGTTGGTGCAGCAAGTAAAGCGGCGATCCGTTGCTTTTAGGCAAACCTGTTTTTCCTGCGTTTAACGACGTTGCTCAGCCATGAGTTTCCCCGTACAGCCCTCAACCCCAAGTCCGTCGATGGATCCGGAAAGTGCTCCGCACCGCTTACGTGAACGTACCGGCTTTCCCGGCCAGGTTCAATACAGCGACGACCTGAGTAAGCTTTTGGATATCCTGCCGGCTCCAATTCGCGAGCGCCTAGAACAGCATCCTCACCTGGATCGATTGGTGGAGGTGGTGCTGGATTTGGGCCGCCGTCCCGAAGCCCGCTTCCCCGGCTTTGCCGATTACCTCTCCGAGGACGTGATCACCCGGGCCGACTTGGATCAGGTGATCAGCCGGGTTGGAGAGTTCAGCAGTGACAACCGCGCAGGCATTGCCTCTACCCTGCACCGGATCAGTGCCATCCGCAACCGCCAAGGCACAATCATTGGCCTCACCTGCCGGGTGGGTCGCTGCGTTATCGGCGTGATCAGCATGATCCGCGACTTGGTGGAACAGGGGCGCTCTATGCTGTTGCTGGGCCGACCGGGGGTGGGCAAAACCACGGCCCTGCGGGAGATTGCCCGTGTGCTGGCCGATGAGCTGGGCAAACGAGTGGTCATTATCGACACTTCCAACGAGATCGCCGGCGATGGAGACGTGCCCCACCCGGGCATTGGCCGGGCCAGACGGATGCAGGTGGCCAGCCCAGAGCTGCAGCACAAGGTGATGATCGAGGCGGTGGAGAACCACATGCCCGAAGTGGTAGTTATCGACGAGATCGGCACCGAACTGGAAGCTTTGGCCTCTCGTACCATTGCCGAACGGGGGGTACAACTGGTGGCCACCGCCCATGGCAACCGCATCGACAACCTGATCAAAAATCCCACCCTCTCAGACTTGGTGGGCGGGATCCAATCGGTCACCCTGGGAGATGAAGAGGCGCGGCGACGGGGCTCTCAGAAGAGTGTGTTGGAGCGCAAAGCTCCCCCTACGTTTGAGATTGCCATAGAGATGCTGGAGCGATCCCGCTGGGTCATCCACGAAGATGTGGCCGCCACTGTGGATCGTCTCTTGCGCAACCGCGAGCCGCTGACCCAAACCCGCAGTTTAGACGAACACGGCCAGGTGGTGATAGTGCGGAGCACCGCTGGCGCAAACGGGCGCCCGGCTCTATCTGGCCCCCAATGGCCCCCTGCCGGCAGCACAATCTCCGCAGCACGGGAGCGGGGAGGATGGCAACGCTCTGGACGGATGGAAGCTCTGCCTTCAGAGCCGCTTGAAAGTCGCTCGCAGCAGCAAGGAGAATCGGGTTTGCTCCTGGAGAGGCGAGAGGACTCCGTCCCGCTAACGCCGGCGGGATCCCGTCCTGCCGCTCAGGTGGTGGCCGAATCCAAAGCGGAATCCGGCTCTGATGAAGAAGATTTGGACTGGGAGGGATCCGCCCTAGCCCCGACAGGACGGCAGCAGAATCCGGATGGGCCGCTGATGATCTACCCCTACGGAGTGAGCCGCTTCTACCTGGAGCAGGTGATCCAAACCCTGAAACTGTCGGCGGATGTCACCAAAGATCTAGACGAGGCAGACATTGTCTTGGCCTTGCGATCCCAGGTGCGCAGCCGTTCCAAGATCCAGCAGATGGCCCACTCCCGCCAGATCCCGATTCACACCGTCAAGGCCAATACTCTGATTGCCCTGGCTCGCGCCCTGCGCCATATTCTCAACATCGAAAGCGAAGAGGGATCCGATTCCGACCTGGAGCTGTTCATTCGCGCCAGCTCAGGCGATGAAACCGAAGCTCTGGAAGAAGCCCGCCTGGCGGTGGAGCAAATCGTCATTCCCAAGTCTCAGCCGGTGGAACTTTTGCCCCGTTCGCCTCTGATCCGCAAGCTCCAACACCAGTTGGTGGAACATTACCACCTGCGGGCCCAAAGCTTTGGGGAAGAGCCCAACCGCCGCTTGCGCATCTATCCCAACTAGCCCCACACGATAGCGCAGCCAATAGTCCAGCTCTAGAGAACCTCTATCCATTGAGCCGTCGTGGCCAGAGAGGGAGGACTCCGTCCCGCTTCTGTGAACGGGATCCTGGGCTAAGATTTGGCTACGCCAAGTGCGGTTCCCGCTGTTGCGACAGCGTTGCAGTTGTCGGCCCAGTGTCGTAGGTACAGCAGCAGGGTGCCCTGGGCATAGCACCATTTATTGCTATAGGGATAGCTAATGACTGCTACAGAAGTACGCTGGACCACTCGGGATATCGAGGCTCTTCCAGAGAATGAATGGATCCGCTACGAGATCATCGACGGAGAACTGCTGGTGACTCGCTCTCCTCATCACAAACATCAGCACATTATCGGGTGTTTGTTCTCCGCACTGCATCGGTGGTCGCTAGAAACAGGATTGGGAGAACCCTCAATCATGCCAGGGATCCTCTTTTCCGAATTTGATAATGTGTCTCCCGATGTTGTTTGGGTTAGTTATGAGCGGCTGTCCCAGATTCAAGATGAAGCAGGACATTTTCGGGGTGCCCCTGAGCTGGTGGTTGAAGTCCTATCACCTGGAAAAGTTCATGAGGATCGAGACCGCTTGGCAAAACGGAAACTCTACTCTGTGTATGGGGTGCAAGAGTACTGGATCGTCGATCGGCTGGCTCAGAGGGTAGAGGTGTATCGCAGACAACAGGCCCAGTTGGTCTTGGTAGAAACGCTGTTGGCTCAGGATGCGTTGTCTTCTCCCCTGTTGCCCGGCTTTGTCTGCACGGTTGCTGAGCTGTTTACCTCTCGATCCTAAGCTCCAGCAGTGCAAGAGCCCATCCCCGGTACTCAAGCAACGAAGAGGGCTACTGCGTACTCTAGCCGGAAAAAGTGCGGCTTGGCCCTGGCCGAAACTGTTCCGGTGTAACAAAATGTTAAGGGCAGCATTTGTACGGGGATCCCTTCTGAAGGGGCCGGGCTTTCGCTGGCTCATGACCTACATTTCGCACACCTCCAAGGACACATAGCCATGTACAACAATCGTCGTGGTTTTCTTCGCTGGCTGGCTCTCGGTTTTGGCTCGTTGGTGGGTTGGTTACCTGGGTTTACCCGGCGCCGTTTTGCCCTGGCCCAGGGAACTGCTTCTGGCTCTAAGGCTTCTGAGCCGGAGTTTGTGAAAGTTGCCACTCTGGCCGATCTCAAAGATGGCCCCTTCAAGGTGGAAAACGCCTTTGGGAAAAACACCGCCACCCTCTGGCTGGTCGGGGATCCGCAAAAAGAAGATTCTCTGCTGGCTCTGGATGCCGCCTGTCCCCATGCGGGGTGTGATGTGAACTGGCGGGGGGAGAACTTTGTCTGCCCCTGTCATGGCTCGGCTTTTGCTGCCGATGGCAGCCGTACCCGTGGCCCGGCCAAGGCAGACCTGGCCATCTACAAGGTCAAGGTGGAGAAGGGAGAAATTTTTGTAGCCAAAGCCTCGTAAAGTTCTGGGTAGGCTGTGGGCTTTGAGGCCAGGCAAAAGGAGTCGGGTATCCGGATTGAGAAGACAATGGGCTGAGCTACCGAGGCTCTCCCTATGGCTCGTCCCTACCGCTATCTGTTCCTCTCCACCCCTGTTGGACCTCTGGGATCCGGGGCCGGTGGTGGTGTGGAGCTCAATCTTGCCAACCTGACGCGTGTCTTACTCCAGATGGGATCCCAAGTGCGGGTGTTGGCCCCTGTGGGATCCCGAATGGCGGAGTTGCCGGAGGAGGTGATCGAGCCGGTGGCGGGCCTTCCCCCGGCCTATGCGCAAACCCAGCGCCGCGATCAGCCGGTTCTGATCCACACCCCCTCTCTGCTGGCCAACCTGTGGCAGCGGGCTGCCCACCTGCAAGATCAGTTCGATCTAATCGTGAACTGGAGCTACGATTGGCTCTCGTTTTATTTGACGGATTTTTTCCGCACCCCGGTGGCCCACATTGTTAGCATGGGATCCCTCAGCGATGCCGTCGATCAGGCTCTAGAGCACATTGCCCATCGCTACCCTGGTCGGCTGGCGTTGCATTCGCGGGCGCAAGCCCAGACCTTTGCCTTTGCCCGAGCCGAGATGGCGGCAGGTCGGGATCCCTTTGTCTATCTGCCCTGCGGGGTGGATCTGCGCCTCTACGACTTTGTGCCCCAAGGGAATGGATCCCTGTGTTGGATTGGGCGCATTGCCTCCGAAAAGGGCCTGGAAGACTGTGCTGCCCTAGCCGAGAAGACGGGAAGGCCGGTGGTGATCCTAGGCCACCTGCAAGAGCCAGGCTACTGGCAGCAGATCCAAGCGCAGTACCCGCATGCCCAATTGGATTACCGAGGGTTTTTGCCCACCCCGCAAATGCAGCGGATCTTGGGGCAATGCTCAGCCTTGATCATGACCCCCAAGTGGGTGGAGGCCTTTGGCTTGGTGGCGGTGGAAGCTTTGGCCTGTGGCGTGCCGGTGATTACCTACCGCCGGGGTGGGCCCGCGGAAATTGTCAGCGATGGAGAAACCGGCTGGATCGTCGAGCCGGACAACGTGGCAGCTTTGGCAGAGGCTGTAGAGCGCCTAGATCACATCGACAGGAGCCGCTGTCGGCAACGGGCAGAAGAGCACTATTCCCTGGGCGCGATGGCAGAGCAGTTTCTGGCCTGGAGCAGGCAGATTGGCCGGGATCCCACCTGGGCAGCCCGCGAGGGAGGAGACAGGCAGTGGTACTATTAACTTACTTAATTCTGGCGAACTGTGTCAGACACGCAGCCCAACAACGGGAACGTTTTGACTTACGACGGGGAAACCATCATGACGACTGGGAAAGGATCTGTTGCGCTGGTGCGATCAGAGGTTCGTCGGCGGTCACAGGTTCTGGGAACGCAGGTGATCAGCCAGGGCAACGCAGCCCGGCTTGGGGTAGTCAGCGAAGTTTGGGCGGATCTGGAAGCCAAGCAGGTTCTGGTGCTGGGGGTGCTGGAAAAAGCCCTTGCCGGATCCCCCCGTTTGATGGAGCTGCGGCAAGTAACAGCGTTGGGTCAGGATGCAGTTCTTGTCCCCAGCGAAGAAGTTTTCGATAACTTGGATTTGGAGGGCCTGAGTCGCGTGGTTGGCAGCGAGGTGGTAACCGAAGAAGGGATCCGCCTTGGCAAAGTTAAGGATTTTGAGTTCAACTCCGTCTCCGGCATCATCACGGGTTTGGTGCTCTCCAACCTCGGCCTCACCTTTTTACCCGGCTTCATCCTCAGCACCTATCTGCTCTCCACCGATGAGATTGTCTCTGTGGGCGGGGATCGCCTTATTGTTGCCGATGGCGCTGAGACCCGCCTAACCCAACTGGCCAAGGGGATTTTGGAAACCCTGGGAATCGGCAAGCCCCCTTGGGAAGCCGGAGTTAGCCCTGCTCCTGCCCTGCCCAGTGCTGTCGAGAGTTCCGCCGTCGAGGAAGATTACGAAGAAGAATACGACGAGGAATACGAAGCCGAAGAAGAAGACGTTTACGCAGAAGAAGAGCCTGAACCTGAGCCGCAGCCTGTGCGTCCTCGTCCACCTGAGCCCGCACCCGCCCCCGAACAACCGGCTTGGGAACAGGAGTATGCCAAAGAAGAGGCCCCTCCTTCTGAGCCTGCCCCTCCTCCTTCCAGCTCCACTCCTGTGGATGGTGATCCCTGGGAAGATAAGGCCGGGGAGCCCACTTAAGTTGCCGGGCTTGTATCAACTCCCCTTTCCCCTCAGGGAAGTGGCTGGGGGTGGTCGCGTCAGCCGAGAGTACGGTCGTTCCCCCTGATGTCAGGGCTGCTTCTTGCGTCAATCCCCAGCTGTTTTCTTCCAAGGGGTGAAGGGATCCCCCATCTGTCTATCCCGGCAGGGCAGGATCGGCTTCGGCCAAGAAGCGCAAAGCCACCGACAAAAAGGTCTGCGGCGCTTCAATGTGCGGAAAAGCAGCCCCTGGCAACCGGTATATCGGCACCTCCGGGCGCAAGGTGCGATATCGCTCTGCCTGTTCTGGACCGGTGAGGCGGTTCTGTTCTCCCCAGACCAGAACCATGGGCTTGGCCACCACGCGAAAGTCGTCTTCGATGGGCAAGTTGAGCTTGCCGGTGAGAAAAGAACGGGGGGCAAATTGAGCCCCCGCTTGGTGAGCTGCCCGGTAATAGTAGTCCACCACCGCCTCATCCAGGGCGTAGCTGGGGGAGCATGACTCTAGTCAATAATAAGCTCAACTATACTGAAAATAATGTATAATATGTTCAGTACGGATTACTACCAGTTGATCTTTCTGTTTACTTTCGAGTCTGCCAACATGGTAGCCAAAGCAAAGCAGAAAATTGGTAGTAAGACGACACGGAAACTGCGCTTTGGGTATTCTACTCAAAGCTTTGCGGGATACCGCCATTCTGTTTGGAAACAAACAGAATGCTATCGCTGCATAGTTGAACAGTGATGTTCAGCAGTGTTCAGCGTAAATGTATCAGAACAAGCTCTGCTCTGTAAACAAGCGTACACTCCAGGGGGCGGTGATGCCGTTGTAGAAAGCCAACCCCAGAACGGGCAGGCTGAGGAATCCATAGGCAATCTGGGCCAAAGGGATCCCGAGGGCATCGGGGATGAGGCTGTTGTCTCCCAGAGGGGCGATGAGCAACAGCTTCTGCCAATAGTGGGGTTGTAGACGGGCCGAGCGCAGCACAAACCCTGCCGAGAGGGAATTGGCAATGACGTGACACGGTCGCCCGATCACCTGCTGGACAAAATCCCCGATCATCTCGGCATAGAGGCTGCCGGTGTACTTCAAATCTGGACGTTCTGAGTTGCCCCACCCCAACAAATCCAGAGCATAGACTTGATGGTGCTGCCCCAGCTCCGCCATAATGGCACGAAACTCATAGCTGGAGGAGCCTGCCCCAATGCCGTGCACCAGCAACAACGGCTGGCCGGATCCCATGACCTTGTAAAACAGGCGATGACCCCGCCAGAAGTGATGCCTTTCCTCTCCCGGCAGCAGGCTCTGCAGAGGCTGAGTTTGGGAAGAGATCCAAGCGTTGAAAACGGCTAGAGCACCCAACCCGCCGACAGTAGTCCAGAGCCTGATCTTGAGAACTTGGCTCAGCTCTTTCATCCTCAGCAGCCCAGCTAGGGAACCTACTTTTTCTTAAGGCGGTAGGTGATGCGCCCTTTGTTGAGGTCATAGGGGCTCAGCTCCACCTTGACCCGGTCGCCGGGCAAGATCTTGATGTAGTTGCGGCGAATTTTGCCGGAGATATGAGCGAGCACGTTGAAGCCGTTGTCCAGATCCACTCGGAACATGGCGTTGGGCAGGGATTCGGTAACAACCCCCTCCATTTCAATGGCATCTTCCTTAGACAATGAGCCCTCCCAAAAACGACATAACAAACAACAGAACAATCCACAGCCGCGACGACACGCGCTGTTAAGAAATGAAAATATACTCCGTCTCTTCTATCCTAACCGTTGCAGTCCTTCATCAGGGGATCCCTTAGGACTGAAAAGGCGTGCGATCGGTCAAAATTTCTGCTCCAGACTCGGTGACCAAGACCGTGTGCTCAAACTGAGCCGACCAAGAGCCATCTACTGTGACCACCGTCCATTGGTCTGGCAACACTCGGGTTGCCTCTCCCCCCGCATTCACCATCGGCTCAATGGCCACTGTCATGCCGGAGCGCAGCTTGGGATTGGGCAGATCGCGGGTGCGATAGTTGGGAAACTGCGGCTCCTCGTGCAGGTTGCGCCCCACCCCGTGGCCGACATACTGCTTCACCACCGAGTAGCCCCGCCCCTCGATGTAATCTTCAATGGCGCCTGAGACATCCTGAAGCCAAACGCCGTGGCGCACGTGGTCGATGCCCGTCTGCAGGGCCTTGGCCGCTGTATCGATCAGATCCCGAGCTGCGTCGCTCAGGGGTTCCAGGCCGATGGTGATACAGGAATCCGCATGCCAGCCCTCGACGATGGCACCAAAATCCACTTTGACCACATCTCCCGGCTGCAACACTTTACGGGGACTGGGGATCCCGTGCACCACCTCATGGTTGACACTGACACAAACGCAGGCGGGAAAGCCGTAGTAGCCCTTGAAACTGGGCAAAGCATTGAGTTGGGCCACCCGTCTCTCAGCATAGGTATCGATATCTGCCGTAGTCCAGCCCGGCTCTAGGCGCTCCGCGATCTCCTGCAATACTTGGGCCACCACCCGACCGGCCCGGCGCATTTTCTCCACTTCGCGGCGAGATTTGATCTCAATAAGCTGCATGCCCCGCCGCTGGGAGGGATTTCCAGCTCCTGCTCTGATCACGCCGTCCTCCTGAAGCCTTCCAAAAGAGCCTGCAGATGTTCCTGTACGGATTCCATCGGCTGGTTGCCGTTGACCCGTTGCAAGCGCCCCTTGGCCTCATAAAAATCGATCAGGGGAGCCGTCTGCTGCCGATAGACCTCCAGACGCTTGAGAATCACCGACCGATCCGCATCATCGCTGCGCCCCTGTTCCTTGCCCCGGGCCAGCAGCCGGGCCACCACCACCTCATCCGGCACCTCCAAGTTGAGGACGTAGTCATAATCTTGGCCCAGCTCTTGCAGCAGCTCTTCCAAGGCCTCTGCCTGGGCTAAGGTGCGAGGAAATCCATCTAGGATCCAGCCCTGCTCTGGAGATTGCTGCAACTGCCCCTTCACCATTCCGATCAGCACCTCGTCGGGCACCAGCTCTCCCGCATCCATGTAAACCTTGGCCTGGCACCCCAAGGGCGTTTGGGCTTTCACCTCGGCCCGCAACAGATCGCCTGTGGAAATTTTGGGCGTGTGGTAGATGGCCGCCAGCCGCTCCGCCTGTGTACCTTTGCCCGCCCCCGGCGGCCCCAGAAAGATCAACCTCGGCACTACTGTTTGACCATCCCTTCGTAGCGTTGTGAGATGACATAAGTCTGGATCTGCTTGGAGGTCTCGATCGCCACCCCCACCAAAATCAGTAGCGAGGTCGCCCCCAAACCTTGGAAAGTGGTGATGCCGGTTGCCCGTTCCACCGTCGTCGGGATGATGGCCACCGCGCATAGGAACAAAGCCCCCAGCAGCGTCAGGCGGTTGAGGATCCCTTCGACATACTCGGCAGTGGCCTTGCCCGGGCGTATTCCCGGAATGCTGGCCCCCATCTTCTTCAAGTTTTGAGCCAGATCCACCGGGTTGATGAGCAAAGAGGCGTAGAAGTAGCTGAAGAAGAGGATCAGCACGAAGTAAAAAGGAATGTAGAACCAGGAGGTGGGGGATAGGAAGTTGGCCACTTGCACCAAAGTCAGGTTTTGGGTGTACTGGGCCAGGGCCAGAGGCAGGGACATCACCGAGTAGGCAAAGATGATCGGCATCACCCCCCCTTGGTTTAGCCTCAGGGGCAGATAGCTTTTCTGCTCGCGGAACAGCTTGTTGCCCACCTGGCGCTTGGCGTAGACGATAGGGATCTTGCGGCTGCCTTCTTGGACAAAGACAATGCCGACAATGGTGACCAAAAAGATTGCCAGCAACAGCAAGATGCCACCGATGGTGCTGCTATCGGCACGGGCCAGGCTAATAGTCTGTCCGAGGGCACGGGGCAGAGTGGCAACAATGTTGACGAAGATCAAGAGCGAAGGGCCACTTCCCACCCCTTTCTCCGTGATCATCTCTCCCAGCCACATCACAAACAGGGATCCCGCCGCCAGAGCCAGGGTGGTGGAGGCCATGAAGGCCAACTCATTGGTGGTACTGGCAAACTCCCGCACCCAAAAGGAAATGCCAATGCCCTGGATGATGGCCCAAACCAAGGTGACATAGCGGGTGTACTGAGAAATCTGCCGCCGCCCCTGTTCTCCCTCGTTTTTCTGCAGGTTCTCCAAGGCTGGAATGGCCGAGACCAGCAACTGCATGATAATTGAGGCATTGATGAAGGGCAGGATCCCAAGGGCGAAAATTCCTAAAGCAGAAATCCCCCCGCCGGAGAAGACATCCAGCAAGCCAAACACAGGGCTGTTGGCAGCTTCGGCAGCAAAGCGGGCCCGATCGATACCGGGAATGGGGATGTAAATGCCCAGTCTGACCAACAGCAGCAAGCCCAAGGTGAGAAACAGACGGCTGCGCAGGCCAGAGGCCATAGCCATCTGCATAAAGGTCTCTTGGGCAGAGGGGGCGGAACCTCGTGTGTCAACCATAGGGAAGAGAATCTCGCGGGAGCAAAGGGCAAGGTTAGCTATCTACCACTCTACGCTGCCGGTGGTGCAGTCGGCAAAATCAAAGTAAATCCAGAGAAAGTGCAACTCAGCAACTTCCCACAGAAGCCGGCCAGAGCAGCGGGAAGGGGCGGTCTAGGATCCCAAGATTTCCACCCGACCTCCGGCTGCCTCGATCTTGGCTTTGGCTGAAGCGGTAATAGCCGCCGCCCTGATCGTCAGGGGCACGCTGACTTCCCCATCCCCCAAGATCTTCAGCGGGCCATCGTTGGTGGTGACGATCCCTCGTTCCATCAGGCTTTCCAGGCTGACCTCGCTGCCGGCAGGCAGATCCGCCAAGGCGCGCAGGTTGACCAGGGTGTATTCCAGACGCCGCGTGTAGCGGGGGAAATGCTTAAGCTTGGGCAAACGCCGGTAGAGGGGAGTCTGCCCCCCTTCAAAGCCGGGTCGTGTACCACCCCCCTTGCGGGCCTTTTGCCCCCGCATCCCCTTGCCACAGGAGGCCCCCTGCCCGGCAGAAACGCCACGACCTAGCCGCCGCCGCCGCCGCGTCGAACCTGCTTGAGGCCGAATGTCTTCCAGTCGCATGGCTACCTCTGGCTCACTTGCTCAATATCACCTGTCCATCACTTGCCCAATAGGCGGCGCACATCGATGTCTCGGTCTTGGGCCACCTGCTTAAAGGTACGCATCCGCCGCAGCGCATCGATGGTAGCACGGGCATTGTTGAGGGGGTTGCTGGATCCCAGTTGCTTGGCCAAGCTGTTGCGTACTCCTGCCAGCTCCAGAACGGTGCGGACTGCCCCCCCTGCGATGACGCCTGTGCCGGGAGCTGCTGGCATGACCAAGACGGTGGCACCGCCGCCTGCTCCCTGCATGGGATGGGGTACGGACAAACCTTTGGTGAGGGGCACCTCAATGAGGTGCTTTTTACCGTCCACAACCCCCTTGCGCACTGCTCCGATCACATCGTTGGCTTTGCCCACGCCAACCCCGACTTGGCCCCGCTCGTTGCCGACCACCACCACAGCGCGGAAGCTCAACTTCTTGCCGCCCTTGACCACCTTGGTGACGCGGCGAATCTGGATGACCCGCTCTTGCCACTCGGTGGGTTGCTCTTCGCGGTTTTTTTTGCTTCTGCGACGTTCCCTCTGCTCAGCCATGTGCTATGTCCTCAGTAGCTAGAACTGTAACCCTGCTTCTCGGGCAGCTTCTGCCAAAGCCTGAACGCGCCCGTGATAGAGCTTGCCCCCCCGATCGAAAACCACGCGGGAAATGCCCATCTGTAAGGCTCGTTCAGCAACTGAGCGGCCCACCAAGGCAGCCGCTTCTTGAGTGGCTGTCCCGGTTTCTTTGAATTTTTCGCGCAGCTCCGTGTCCAAGGTGGAGGCGGAGGTTAAGGTATGCTGGGCTACATCGTCGATCACCTGGGCGTAGATGTGTCGATGGGAGCGAAACACGGCCAGGCGAGGCCGCTCGGCAGTGCCAAAGACCTTGCGGCGAATGCGTCGATGACGACGTTGGGTGGTGATTTTGCGGCTGGTTTTCATAGGACTCCGTCCCGCTTTCGCAATGGGCTATTTACTTCTTCGCTTTCCCGGATTTACCCGCCTTGCGGCGAACTTGTTCCCCTAGATAACGGATCCCTTTCCCCTTGTAGGGCTCTGGGGGCCGGACGGCTCGGATACGGGCGGCAGTATTGCCCACCAGTTCTTTATCTGTGCCTGAGACAACAATGATGTTGTTTCCCTCAACGGCAATTTGGATGCCGGGGGGAAAGGGGATCTCCACAGGATGGCTGTAGCCGACGTTCAAAACCAACTTGCTGCCTTGGATGGCAGCCCGGTAGCCCACGCCCACCAATTCCAGCCGCCGCTCAAATCCCTTGGATACTCCATCGACCATGTTGGCGACCAAGGTGCGGCAAAGGCCGTGGAGTTGGCGGGCAGGCCGAGAATCGTTGAGACGGCTGACTGTGAGCGTCTGAGCGTTTTGCTGGACTGTGATCAAGGGCGGTAAACTGCGGGACAGTTGACCTTTCGGGCCTTTCACTGCAATGTGTTGGCCGTCGATCTGGATCTCCACCTTGGCAGGAAGGGCGATGGGGCGTCTACCGATACGGGACATGGGAAAAACTCCTGACCAGAGAAAACTTAAGGTCTAGTAGACAAGACAGAGGACTTCACCACCAATGCCCTGCTTACGAGCCTCCCGGTCGGTCATGATGCCGTTGGAGGTGGAGATGATGGCGATCCCAATTCCTCCCAGCACTCGGGGCAGCTCTTTGTGGTTGCGGTAAACCCGCAGGCCGGGTCGGCTCACCCGCTTTAAGCCATTGATGATGGGCCTGCAGTTGCGGCCTTTGCCCTTGTACTTCAATCGCAACACCACCCGGGCTTGGATCCCTTCTCCCTCCTCCTTCCATTCGCTGACGAACCCTTCCTCATGAAGAACGCGAGCGATGCTGCGGGTCATGCGGGTGGCCGGAACTGCCACCGACTCGTGCCGAGCCATGGTGGCATTGCGAATGCGGGTGAGCATATCGGCGATCGTGTCGTTGGTGTGGGCCATCAGTGCTCCTCGGAAGATCAATCAAGGAAACTCAGGGTGGGCAAAGCTAAGAGGCAAAGGGCATGCCAAAGGCTTTGAGCAGGGCACGGCCCTCTTCATCGGTTTTAGCAGTGGTCACAATGGAGATATCCATACCTCGCAACTGATCTACAGAGTCATAGTTGATTTCGGGAAAAATCAGTTGTTCGCGGATGCCGAGGGTGTAGTTGCCTCGTCCATCAAAGGCCTTGGGGCTGACACCGCGGAAGTCACGGATACGGGGCAGAGCAATGTTGATCAGGCGATCCAAAAACGCATACATGCGCTCCCGCCGTAGGGTCACCATCAGGCCGACAGGCATGCCCTTGCGAATCTTGAAGCTGGCAATTGCCTTTTTGGCGCGGGTGATCACCGGACGCTGACCGGTGATGGCGCTGATCTCGGCAATGGAAGATTCCAGAGCCTTGGCATTTTGGGAAGCTTCCCCCAAGCCGCGGTTGATCACGATCTTCTCCAGGCGGGGCACCTGATGGATGTTGGTGTAGCCCAACTCCTTTTGCAGCTTGGGGACGATGACGGTGTTGTAGAGGATTTGCAGACGCTGGGGCATGGTGGCTTCTCCTTGTGGCTCTGGGCTGGGTCAGAGCCAAACCAATGATGGAAAAAAGAATGTAATGCCTAGTCGAGAATCTCACCCGTTTTCTTAAGGACGCGAACCTTGCGACCATCGGCGGTGATTTGATAGCCGATACGGCTGGCCACCTCCTGCTTCTTGGAATAGGCCATCACTTTGCAGACGGGAATGGGAGCTTCCTTGGTCTCAATTCGGCCACTTTCCCCTTCTCGCTGGGGTTTACGGTGGTAGGTAACAATGTTAACCCCTTCCACCAAAACCATGTTGCGTTCGGGAAAGACCCGCAGCACCTCGCCGATTTTGCCCTTATCATCGCCAGAGATCACCTGCACGGTATCCCCTTGCTTGATACGCATTTTGTAGCGCAGGCTGTTGCGGTGCTTGCGAATGCCGGGGCGCCGAACTAGGCGCTGAATTTGGCTGGGTTTGAGGGGGCGAACCATCAGAGTACCTCCGGGGCCAGGGAGATGATCTTGGTGAAGTTTTTCTCCCGCAGCTCGCGGGCTACAGGGCCGAAAACACGAGTTCCACGGGGGTTGCCGTCGTTGTTGATGATCACGGCGGCGTTGTCGTCGAAGCGGATGCACATGCCGTCAGGGCGACGTACCGTATCGACGGTGCGGATAACAACGGCCTTGACAACATCGGATTTTTTGACGGGCATGTTGGGCAGGGCATCCTTGACGACACCAATGATCACATCGCCCAAGCTGGCGTAGCGACGGCCACTGCTGCCCAGCACGCGAATGCACATCATCTTGCGAGCACCGGTGTTGTCGGCCACCGTCAGCATAGTTTGCTGCTGAATCATAGTTTCTTCACCTCCCTCAGGATTTCGGCAACTTGCCAACGCTTGGTGCGGCTAAGGGGACGGGTTTCCGTGATGCGCACCAGATCCCCTTCTTGACAGCGGTTTTCCTCGTCGTGGGCCTTAAACTTCTTGGTCTTGACGACGATCTTGCCGTACTTCGGGTGAGCAACTCGATTTTCCACAGCAACAACCACCGTTTTTTGCATCTTGTTGCTGACAACAATGCCAATCTTCTCCCGAACAGCCATTACTCCTCCTTGGTTGGGCGTTTGCCCCGCTTACGCTCTCCCTCCACAGTTAGTAGTTGCGCCAGCTTGTGTTTGCGCAGCCGGATGAGATGGGGCTGGTTCAACTGCCGCGTGGCCTGCTGCAAACGCAGCTCAAACAGCTCTTTCTTGACGGCGTAGATTTCGTTGCTCAGCTCTTCGTCCGATAAAGCACGGGCATCAGCAATTTTGGGCATGGGCATGGCTGAACTCTCCTCATACACTGCTGGTGGCCACCTCTGAAGCCGTTGCCTGGGCGGGCTCTGGCTTTTCAAAGTCGGCTTTGGTTACAAACTTGACCTTAATGGGCAGCTTCTGGGCGGCAAGGCGCATGGCCTCGCGGGCGATGGGCTCTGCCACTCCCCCCATTTCGAAGAGGATACGGCCCGGCTTGACGACACAAACCCAGTACTCAGGGTTGCCTTTGCCGGATCCCATGCGGGTTTCAGCAGCTCGCTGAGTAACGGGCTTGTCGGGAAAGATGCGAATCCAGATTTGGCCACCCCGCCGAACATAGCGGGTCATGGCTCGACGGCTGGCCTCGATCTGTCGAGCTGTAATCCAGGCGGGTTCTAGGGCCACAAGGCCGTATTCCCCAAAGCTGATGCGGTTGCCACGGGTCGCTTTGCCTTTCATGCGCCCGCGCTGTTGCTTGCGGTACTTGGTGCGTTTGGGGCTTAACATGGCCGTTCCTTAAGTCAACTGCGATAGGGATCCCTGGACGTTCCGGTGTTGGCCCTCAGGCCTCCTGAGCCGAGCGATCTTCAAAGGTGGGCCGCCGCCGCTGCTGCCGACGTTTGGGCTGTTGCAGGGGAAACTTTTGTTCGTGACGTTCCTGCCCGGGCAGAACTTCCCCTTTGAAGACCCAAACTTTGACTCCGATGATGCCGAAGGTGGTATGGGCGAGGTGCTCGGCGTAGTCGATGTCGGCCCGCAAGGTGTGCAAAGGGATCCGCCCCTCCCGCGTCCATTCGGTGCGGGCGATCTCGGCCCCGTTGAGACGACCGGCAATTTGGATTTTGATCCCTTGTACACCTGCCCGCTGGGCCCGTTGGATCACCTGGCGCACGATGCGGCGAAAGGCAATCCGCCGTTCCAACTGTTGGGCAATGTTTTCCGCCAACAAGGTCGCCTCGGCATCGGCACGGGTGACCTCTACTACATTGATGCGAATGGTTCGCTCGCCACCACCTCGTGAACCAGGGCTTTGTCCCGCTAGCGCGGACAGCTCTTTCTGTAGACCTTGGCGCAAAGTCTCTAGGCTGGATCCGCCCCGACCCACAACTACCCCAGGGCGAGCAGCCCGGATCTCCAGGTCAATTTGATCCGCTTTGCGCTCGATTTGGATATCGGCCAAACCAGCACTGCTCAGTTGCTTGGTCAGGTAGGTGCGAATCTGGTCGTCCTCCTGTAACAAGGCTGGGTAGCGGGCTGGATCGGCAAACCAGCGGCTGCGATGTTCTTTAATCACGCCGAGGCGGAAACCGGTGGGGTGGATCTTCTGTCCCATGGTGGTGTCGGTTGAAGGGTAAAGGGCTAGAAATACAGGAGGTTAAGAGGCCGTCGCCGCTTCAGCTTCCTCTATGGGCCGGACGGCGATGGTGATGTGACAGGTGCGCTTGCGAATGGGGTAGGCCCGCCCTTGGGCGCGGGGGCGAAACCGTTTCAGGACGGGCCCCTGATCAGCATAGGCCTGGCTGATCACCAGATCCCGGGGATCCAAGCCGTTGTTGTGCTCTGCGTTGGCCACCGCCGAGCGCAGCACCTTACGAACCGGCTCACAGGCAGCGTAGGGCATGAACTCCAGCAGGATGAGGGCATCGGCATAGGTGCGCCCGCGGATCTGATCCAGCACCCGCCGCACTTTGAAGGGGGACATGCGGATGTAGCGGGCTACCGCTTTAACCTCAGGGGATGAATCAGCCATGGCGCTCTCCCTCCTGCTCAATACTGTCCTACTCGTTGTTTATCTCAACGGCGGGCGGCTTTTTTGTCGCTACCCGCGTGGCCACGGAAGGTACGGGTGGGGACAAATTCCCCCAGCTTGTGACCCACCATCTGGTCAGTGATGTAGATGGGCACATGTTGCTTGCCGTTGTGAACGGCGATGGTGTGGCCGATCATGACCGGCAAGATGGTGCTGGCCCGCGACCAGGTCTTGATCATGTGCTTCTCGTTGCGCTCGTTCATCTTCTCCACCTTGAGAAGCAGCTTGGCATCCACAAAGGGGCCTTTTTTCAGCGAACGTCCCATAAGAACCTCAACCGTTTGATAAGCAATTCACTGTCGAAAAAGCTTCGGGGAGCGAATGGCCAGCGGCTACTGAGCAGCCCTTCCGCCCTTGTCCCGGCGGCCTCCGCGACGGCGACCGCGCACGATGAATTTGTTGCTGGGCTTGTTGCGTTTGCGGGTCTTGTACCCCAGGGTGGGCTTGCCCCAAGGGGTGACAGGGGTACTGCGGCCTATGGGGGCTCGCCCTTCCCCGCCGCCATGGGGATGATCCACAGGGTTCATCACCGAGCCACGCACCTTGGGACGGCGCCCCAACCAACGGCTACGACCCGCCTTGCCCAGGCTGATGTTGTTGTGGTCAACGTTGCCCAGTTGGCCGATGGTGGCGTAGCACTCGCCGCGGATCATGCGGACTTCGCCGGAGGGCAGCTTGAGGGAGACATATTTGCCTTCTCTGGCCACCACTTGAGCGCCAGCCCCAGCGGCGCGAACCATCTGCCCGCCGCGACCGGGATACAGCTCCACATTGTGAACCACCGTTCCCAAGGGGATCCGCTCCAGGGGCATGGCATTGCCGATCTCAAAGGGGGCCTCTGGCCCGGCCATGATGGTGGATCCCACCTGTAGGTTGCGGGGAGCGAGGATGTAGCGTTTCTCGCCGTCTTCGTATTCCACCAGGCAGATGTGGGCGCTACGGTTGGGATCGTACTCCACAGTTTTGACGGTCGCCGGGATCCCCCGCTTGTCGCGACGGAAGTCGATGATGCGGTAAAGCCGCTTGTGGCCACCACCGCGGTGCCGGCAGGTGATGACGCCACGGTTGTTGCGCCCTTTCTTGCGGTGAATAAATTGCAGCAGCGACTTTTCCGGTCTGGGCCGCTTGCCGTTCTCGTCACGGGACAGCTCCTCGAAGTCAGAGACCGTCATGTGACGGGTGCTGGGGGTGTAGGGTCGGAGAGTACGAATGCCCATAGCTCAGGTAGGGGTGGGGGATGGGATGACAACAACTCAAAAAGGGGGGTTAGGTGTCCGGGAAGAGGGTGATGGAATCTCCCTCGGCCAAGGTCACAATGGCTCGCTTGGGACGGGTGCGATAGCCAACGAAGCGGCCCACCCGCCGCTGCTTGCGCGGGGGCTTCAGGGTGTTGACGGAAGTGACTCGCACGCGGAACATTTCTTCGACAGCAGCTCGGATGAGCGGCTTGGTGGCAGTGGGCAGCACTTCAAAGACATATTTGCGCTGCTCCATCAAGGCGGTTGCCTTTTCGGTGATGACGGGGCGCAACAGGACGTCGGCCAGGATCCGCTTGCTCTCAGTCATCGCTTTCCTCCTCTGCTGGGGCTGCTTCGGCCTCTTCTACCGTTGACGGCTCTGCTCCTTGAGCCAGTTCTTCTGCTGGATCTTGGGGCTCTTCGGTTTGCTCTTCTGGCCCCTGCGGATCTGCTGGACGTCCTTGGAGGGCAGCTTGGTTTTCCTGGGCCTCAGGTTGGGCTGGGGTTTGCTCTGCTTCCTCGTGTTCGCTTTCTGGAACGGCCTGATCTTCCGGCCCATCTCCGGGCAGGGCCTGATCTTCGGCTAGGTCGGCCTGAGGTGCATCCTCAGAGGGAGTCTCCAGAACTGCCGGCGCAGCGTCGGATCCCCAACGGGCCTTGAGTTGCTCTAGGGCAGAAACGGTGATCAGCACCCAATCGACGTTGAGCAGATCGAAAACGTTGATCTGATCCAGGCCGATCAGCTTAACGCGGGCGATGTTGCGCACGGCCCGCTCTACGGCTTCCGAGCGTTCGGCAACGATGAGCAGAGCCGATTGATCTTCCATCACCCCCCAGCGCAGCAAAGCCTGGGCCACAGCACGGGTTTTGGGCGGGTTGAGCTGCTCCTGGAAATCCTCCACGACGATCAGGTCTTCCACCCGACTTTGCAGAGCGGTGCGCAGGGCCAGTTGCCGTTCTTTGCGGTTCATGGCCAGGTTGTATTCCCGCTTGCGGGGGCCGAAGATCACCCCCCCTTTGCGCCAAAGTGGGGAGCGGATGGAGCCGGCACGGGCCCGACCGGTGCCTTTCTGCTTCCAAGGCTTGCGACCGCCGCCGCGCACCTCAGCTCGGGTCTTGGTGTGGGCGTTGCCCTGACGAGCATTGGTCATCTGCCGGCGCAGTGCCAGATAGAGGATGTGGGCGGCTGTTTCGGGACGAGCAACTTTAAGGCTCAGCTCCGCGCTGCCCACCGTTTCCCCTTGCCAATTTTTCACCACACAACTTGCCATGGTTCCCTCGTCTTTGCGGATGCCGGTCAACCTTGGTTTCACCCAGGGATCCCTCCCCTAACGCTTGTTGCCCACCTGCTTGGCAGGGGTGATCTCCAGCAGCCCTCCTTCTACCCCGGGCACGCAACCCTTGATCACCAGCAGATCCCGCTCTGGATCCACCTGCACCAACTGCAATTTGCGGGTGGTGACTCGGCCACCTCCCAACCGCCCCGCCATGCGCATCCCCGGAAACACGCGGCCTGGGGTTGTGCCGGCGCCAATGGAGCCCGGTCGGCGGTGGTTTTTGGAGCCGTGGGACATGGGGCCACGACCAAAGTGGTGGCGCTTTTGATAGCCGGCAAACCCTCGCCCGATGGAGGTACCGGCCACATCCACCAATTGGCCAGGGGAGAACATCTCGACGGTAATTTTCTGCCCCAACTGGTAGGCTTCTGGCTGGTCAACCCGGAACTCCCGCAGGTGGCGCAGCAGCTCTGTCACCCCCGCTTTGGTGAGGTGGCCCCGCTGCGCCCGCGTGAGATGCTTTTCGGCAGTGGGCAAGTAGCCCAACTGAATGGCGTTGTAGCCATCTGTGGCTTGGGTTTTGATCTGGGTCACGGTGCAAGGCCCCGCCTGCACGACGGTAACCGGAATGGCCAGCCCCTCTGGTGAGAAGATCTGGGTCATGCCGACTTTTCTTCCGAGGATGCCAAGTGCCACAAGAACCTCCAATCGAGCCTGCACGACTCGTTTTCATCAACTGAGAGCCAGCTCACTCCGACAATCGGCTAGCCGTCCGCGAAGCGGGCCGTAGGCCAATGGCTCAGTTAGCCGGATGGATAGGCATACAGCAATAGCGTGGCAGCAGGAAGCTCAAGACAAAGCTGAATCTGCCGGCTGAGGCGAAAGAGCAAGGTAGGGATCCCCCGAGGCCAAGTTCAGCGCCGGCAACGCTGAGCCTTTTGCTTAGTTCACCCCCAAAGCTGCACGCCAAACTGCTTTTGTTGAGAGCTGCTCAGACTTACCTGCTAAAGAGGCAGTATCTGGTGTAGCAGCGCGCCGGGTCGCCAAAGCGGATGGACTCAGTTGGCAACGGAAAACAATCATAATGAAGCGAAGGCCCGTTTGTCCAGACTTTTGCTGAGAAAATGGGTTGGTTGGAGAGGCCGGAGAGGGTAAGGGCAGCTCAAGTGGAAGAAAAGAGCCATTGGCCAGGGAAGCCATCTCCCTTCCAAAGTGTAATGGGCTGGGCAGGCAGTGGGCTGACCCAGGCTTGTGTAGATCACTATCGGAGATTGTTGCAGGCAGGAGCCGATCCAGGCCGGGTCTTGTTTTTGGTGCGGAGTCAACGGCAAGCGGATGAGGTGCTGCGGCGCTTGCAGCAGTCCAGTTCGGGCTTGGTGGGGCCGTGGCGGATCGAAACGTTCTTGCAGCGGGTGGGACGCTCGTTGGCCGATCATTGGCCACAGGTGTGTGAGCGTGTCCCCCAGTTGCCACGCTCGTTGGAGCCGATCCCCTTGGCCAAAGATCTCACTCAATTTCTCTGCGAACGAGCCTGCGCTTTGTGCCCTCGGCATGGGGAAGCCTTTGCCGGCGTCGGGCTCAAGGAGTTCCAGATCTGGGATCAGATTAGCAGTGCTGCTTACATTGCGGGGGCTTCGGGTTTGTCGGCAGAAGTGGTGGGATCCCGGCTGGCCCGGGCTTGGCCCGAGGAGGCAGATCCGCGGCGGGCAGAGGCTTTGCAGGCAATGGGCTGCTGTGTGGGTCGGCTGTGGGAGGCAGCGCTTCGGTTGGGATCCCTGGATTTTGGCCTGCAAATTCGGCTGTTTGGCGAGCACATCCTGCCGCTGGCGGAGTTTTGGCAAGAGTGGGATCACCTGATTGTGGATCAGGCGGAAGACAGTTGTGCCGTGGCGCTGGAGTTTTACCGGCAGGGGCAATCCCATCTGCAAAGTCAATTTTTCAGCTACACCCTTAGTGGTGGGGTTTCCTTGACCGGGATCCCGGAAGCTGTGGCCGACTTCTTGATGGAAAAAACGCAGGTTCAGTTTCTGGAGGGGAGCCATCGCGCTTCAGCAGGCATGATCCGCTTAGGGGTGCAGATTGCGCGGGTGTTGGATCCCCAGTTTTCTCATCCGCTGCCCGAGCCGCAGGGGGGAGGACTGCCGCTGGTGCAAACGCTGGAGGAAGAGACCCAGTTTGCGGCAGTGGAGGTGATGGTTGCTCAAATTCGCCGGCTTTTGGGGGCCGGGATCCCGGCCCATCGCATTGCTGTTTTGCTGCCCCGTATGGATGTGGGGGTGAGCCTGAGCTTGCAGGAGCAGTTGTCGGAAGTGCCGGTTTTGTCGATTGCCCCCTTCCCGGCGTTGATCCGCTATCCCTTGGTGCGGGCGGTGCTGACGGCAGCAGAATTGGCCCATCCCGAGTGGGGTGCTTTTCCCACTTTGCCGGCTTGGCGGCTGATGTTGAGCTGGGTGCTGGGGCTGGATCCCATCCGGGCAGCTCTGTTGGCCGAAGATACCTGGGATCCGGTGGGGCGTTCTCTGCGTCCCCGAACGGCAGTACGGCAGCCAGAGCGAGTAGGGTTTGCCAACCTGGAGCGCTACCAGCGACTGTTCGATTGGCTGCGCGGCTATCATCCCGGCCCTTCATTGGCCGCTTTCTTCCAGCAGTTTTTTGCCGATCACTTAGCCCCGGCGATTGCTTCCCCTCAGGATCAAGAGCTGCTGCGCGTGTTGATGGAAGCGGCACGGCGGTTTCGCCAGGCCTTCCCCGCCGAAGGGGATCCCGCCTTTTTGGCCATGATCCGCTCGGGACAGACCCCCAGCAGCAGCCGCTTCGAGCCCGACTATTCCCGTTACTTGGTAGTTGCAACTCCGGGGGCCTACATCACTCGGGGTTTGGAGGCGGATTACCAATTTTGGTTTGATATCACCAACCCCAGCTGGTCCCGCTCCCTCTGGCATGTGCTCTACAACAGCCGTGTGCTGACGCCGGAATGGGACGGGGAGGTTTTCGATGCGGCGCGGGATTTACAGGCGCGTCAACAGATTTTGGCCCGCACGCTGCTGAACCTCTGTTGCCGCACTCAGAAGGGGCTGTGGCTGGTGCGCTCCAATTTTAATTATCGCGGCGAGGAGAACACCAGTATTCTGGACTACCTGATTTTGAAGGGGTTGAAGGCCATGGCAACCGCCGGCTAAGGGAGAGCCTATCCTGAAAGGGTGCTGGCAACTCAGGCCTCCAAGAAATCGGGGGATGCACTGCAGGAATGGTCAAAGGCAAGGGTTTTAGAAGAGCGGCGCAGCCGCCCCTCTTAATTGTGGGGGTAGGAGTCGGCGGCAAAGTGTCTTAATCTTGTTTGAAACAACGATACAGCCTGTTAAGGGCTCAAGGGGTACAATAGCAGCACTTAGCAAACCAACTTCGGAAGGAGGATGGATTGATCAGTAGTAAAGAAGTCTTCAC